>NZ_JAVWTF010000001.1:0-259245 GCF_036667855.1 Aurantimicrobium sp.
TTTTTTTTGTTTATTTGATCTTCATAGACAGAAGCATCAACTGTGTTTTGACTGAAGCGAACTCTGTATTGACTAACACTTGATCTAAAATGGAATCACGTTCATTACGTTTAATCAATCGATTGATATAATTGATTGTATCTGCATTCTTAGTTTTACCGTTGTTAGGATTGATATTGATAAGGAAGTCAATAGCTTTCAAACGTGCTAAGAACTCAGAGCCAGCAATCTGCCTTGTAGGAGCTTGCTCTGGTAATCTAAGTAATTCTTTAAAGTTCATCTTAGTAACACATGGGAATGTCCTAAGAATCGTGTTAAAGTCTAAATCGGTTTGTTTTACATAGTCTACAATCTCTTCTAGACAATTGTCTACTTTCTTATCGTAATTGATTAAAGTAAACGGATGTCTAAACTGTGGCTCTCCCATAGGAGCGCCCATAGCGAGATTATAGACTCGATTAAATATACAATGATCCAGATGACTGTACAGCATATTAGGCAACACATACATGTGTACAAAGACACTTGTAGGTGATGCTGTTAAACTGTCCTTAATACGCTCGTATTGCTCTTTTACGAAACATCTATACTGAACTACTAAGGCTGGTAGATTAATCTCTATACAAGCTAATCCACCTTCATCTGAGTATGCCTTACCATTAGGTAACAACAAACTAAGATCACTTTTAGGATGTGATACTACTTTGACTGCTTGAACGTTCTTCCAATCTTTTTCAATCTCGTAAGGGTTCACGAAGTCATTAGTAACCATGATGATCTCTTTAGTGCCTTCTCCGTAGAAGACGCCATTAAAGATATCACCTTTATATACTGAGCTAGATAACTTGAAATGCATTCCTATCTGTAAGGCTTTTGCTTCTATCAAGTTGTAGAGTTGTTCTATGTCTCTGTCGAACGAGACACTTATAGAAGTAAGGATTCTAGCGATCAAGTGGTTACCCTTGACAGCGAATCTTCTATTCTGATAGTAATCGATGGTTGTCTTCAGATTCCTATTCAGACCAGATCTCAAATACTTCCAATCAGGATATGAACTAATACCCGTACTAATATTAGTTAGGTTATTGAAGATAGTCTGCATCTCTTCTCATTTTCTAAGTGTGAACTGCAAAGAGTTAATTTAACATACGATTTAGAAAAGATTGCTATAATGTAATTTTTACTGTTTACACCTGTATATTATGTAGCTTAACTAAGTAACTGCCCCGAACAACAACCGGGACAGAGTTATCCCTACTATGTTGCCCTATGACCACTAACGAGCTTAACACTGCGAAAAAAAGTTCGTTTTGAAAAAATAACGGCAATATATCATTCATGTGAGGATACAGTAAGTAAACTCGCTTCAATCAACTTTCTAGAAAGAGTAAACGAAAATGGCAGTTCAAAAAGGCAACGGCGGCGAATCGATGCAAGACCAACTGAAAGGTGTGGCAGATCAAATGCAAAGCAATAACAATCCTCAATTCCAAGCTGGTGCTGCCGCTCAGGCTGCTCAGCAAACCACCGGTTTCGACGGTATCTCTGATATCTTCGATCTGGATAACAGCAACAGCTTGCTGGGTGGCTCCACTGGTGACATGGTCGCCAAGCTGATGGAGAAGACCGAAGCTGACATCAAGATCATGGAACAACGCCACAAGGTGGTGAAGTTCGGTGTTCTGCCCGTTGATCGTGAAGCGAATCAAGTTCATGCGTCGGCAGTCGTGCTGACCGCAGTCGATGCCGAATACCCTCGTATGGGTATGCTGGCACACGTCATGATTCTGGAAGGAACTTCCCCTCAGGAAGATCCGATGAACGTGACCATCCAAGGCCATGCTGGTCAACCCACTCGCACCATCTCGGTGCCTGTGATGACTTCGTCTGTCTGGGATGACGACTATCACGAAACCGTGAACAAGGTCATCAACGAAGCCAACGGTCTGGACCCAAGCAATCAGCCTCTGATCGCTGGTGTGACCGTGATTCCTCGTAACTTCGACCTCGAAGACAAGGAAGCATTCGCACGCATGATCCGTAACGTGTCTCACTCTCTGGTGACCGAAATCGCCAAGAGCCGCATGACTGGTAAGCTGGTTCTGACCAAGCCTAGCGATGACAAGTACATCGCAGCAAACGTCTCCTACAGCAGCCGCCATGTGAAGGACTCGGTTGGTCTGCCCCAACGTTCAGACGTGGTGATCACCCTGAACGAAAACACCAAGCGCGCAAACGTGAACCGTCAGTCTCTGAACGGTAAGCTGCGCGCAAAGCGTGAACTGGGCACCATGACTGGTTTCGTGGACTTCTTCTGGAACCCTGTTGCACCTGTGCAGCAAGGTGGCATGTTCGGTCAATTCGGCCAACAACAAACGCCTACCCAAAAGTACACCCCTGCGTTCATCATCCGTTCGCTGAAGACCCCTGTGGCTGGTGTCATCGAAGCTCAGCTTCTGATGCTGCTGACTGCCGGTATCGTCGGTAAGCAAAACGAATGGGTGAATTCTCTGGTGAGCAACTGGAGCGAAAGCCGTCGTGAAGAGAACAAGAACCGCATGAACTTCCGTGATGTGGGTGCTCTGAACATCGAAGGCAATCTGCCTCTGGGTGGTCAGCAATCGACCAGCAAGTACGGCGCTCCTGTGAACACTATCGAAGATAGCTTCACGCAGGAAAGCTTCATGCAGTACCTGGGTGCCATTGTGCGTCCTGAACTGCAATGGGCTCTGGATATGCCTATCCTGGGTGCTGAATCGTGGTACATGGACCGTTTCCTGGATTCGGCCAAGCACAGCAAGCCAAGCACGCAAGTGATCTACAACGCTCTGAACGAAATGACCAATGGTCACTTCGAGACCTTCTTCCAGAAGCTGGGCGGTGGTGATCTGTGGCTGGGTGATGCAGTGCCTTACCACACTGGTTACTACTACGGTGAACGCGATGAGATCCGTGATCTGGCTGATGTTGATCTGCTGGCTGTCATGAATCGTCTGGGTGTCTCTGACCCATCCGTCGGTGATCGTTGGGCACGTACCTGGGTTCCTTCCAAGGACAACTCGGAAGTGCTGCTGGACGAACGTCTGAGCATCATCACTGATGTGCTGGGTGGTAAGAACTACGTTCTGACTGGTTGGGGCGCTCGTAGCTTCATCAACCCGAACGTGATCGTGGCTCTGGGTCACGCTGCTGCACAAAACGGTTTCGAGATGTCCTTCGTGACGCCTTACGCAAACAACGTGAACCTGCAACAACGTGCTACCTTCGACTTCAACGGCGTCTCTGGTGCTCGTGCATCCAGCTTCGACGGTGTGTTCCAAGGTCGTGGTAATGCCCAAGGTTTCGATCAGAACTTTGGTCAGTTCGGTGGCTTCAGCAGCCGCTTCCAGTAATCTGGACTAAGTAGAGAGAGGGTGCCTTTGGGCATCCTCTTTTTATGTTGTTCCTTTTTTTGCTTTAAAGAGATTTGAACAATATATTATTAAGGTGAGTAAGTAATAAGAAATGTATTATTAAACTCAGGAACTAATCTATTAGTAAGTACTTGATATTTACTATTGCCAATTTTGAAAGGATGTCAATGACGATTAGTTTGGATCTGGTTAACAACGATGAGGAATTCAGGAATCTACAAAGAGACCCCATCATCGTAAATGATTTCAAAACTGATACTCAAGAGGAGAAGGATCTCATACTTGGTAAGATCATGACCAAGTATAACAGTGACGTTATGGATAGTGTTCCACGATGTGACTGCGGTAACATCCATGGTGCTGATCGAAAAGATGAGTACTGTAAGGATTGTCTGAGCTATTGCTCTCATCGTCTTGAGGATAAGATTGAATCTATCTTGTGGGCACGAGTTCCAGAAGAAGTCACGGGTTTTGTTAACCCGATGGTCTGGACTATGCTTACGAAGTTCTTCAAGAAGGGTGGGTTCGACGTTATTCAGTGGTTGACTAATACCAACTATGCGTCTAACAGTCGTGAACCGTCGGAAGCAAAGCTGATCCTGGCGATGGGTATTAAGCGAGGTTACAACAACTTCATTAATAACTTCGATCAGATTCTGGAGTTGATGCTTCAGATACCGACCTACAAAAAGAAACAGAACAAGGATGAACTGGTTGGATTCATTCAGATGTTTCGAGATAAGATCTTTAGCCGATATCTGCCATTTCCAAATAGGGCGTTGTTGGTTATTGAGAATACTGACTTCGACCGATTTGCAGAGCCTGTCATCTTCTCTGCTATTAATGCAATCAACACGATTACATCGATTGATTGTTCTCTGATTAAGCCTAAGCTATGGGTCAGAGAAAACAGAACGGCTAAAACAGTAGCGGCAATCGCGGAATTCACTGAACAGTATTTCCGAGATCACGTTGCAAAGAAAACTGGTCTGTTTCGTAAACACTTCTATGGGTCACGTTCTCACCATAGTTTCCGTGCTGTGATTACATCTATCACTAGACCTCACAAGTACGATGAAATTCATGTCCCATGGATCGTGGCAATGGGTGCTTTCCGTACGTTCTTGCAGAATAAGCTAGAGCGACGAGGTTATACCCTTAACCAAATCAATGAAAAGCTCAATAGACATGCATCACTGTATGACGAAGAGTTGAATGATATCTTCTTGGAGTTGATTAATGAATCTCCAGAGAAAGGGATTCCAGTAACTTTCTGCCGTAACCCAACATTGGGTATGGGTAGTATTCAACGTGTACGTATCACTCGTGTGAAGACGGATGTGAACGATCCAACTATCTCGATGAGTATTCTCATCGTGAGAGCGTTCAATGCCGACTTTGATGGTGATGCAATGGGTGCACAAATCATGATGGACAACTTCATGGCTGAGATGAGTCGTGCTCTTTGCCCTCATCGAAACATCCTTGACCCCAATACACCAAGACAGATCAATGACCATCCTAGTATGGCCAAGACTGTTGTGTCTAACACAGGTAATTGGTTTAAGGAAGTTGTTACGTCACAGCCAACAGCCGCGATGGAAGAATTCGCTCTTTGAAAGGATAGCTAATGGCTACAATAGGTGGTGGATATGCGGTAGCGAGTGCGCTTGCATTCGGAATGCCGGATGTTCAAACACAAAACTACTACGCTAGTCAGATTCGCAATCTGTCTAATATGGGATCAGCTAGTGGATTCTCGGAAGGGTTTCTCAGTGCTGCGATCAAAGTAGTAGAAGCTTTGGATGCGAGTACTATTATTAATAAGGCCACAGCAGCCGTTAATAAGGTACGTGGCTTCTTGCGTGCAAACGTGATTAGTCGTTTGGTTACGTTGGAAGATCTACAAGTTGCAGGAACGGAGATGCAGAAGTATCTCATGACTGATCCTGTGGTACGTGAACGTGCAAAAGAACAACGGATGCACGGTTACAAGGATACTTACACAGATCCTTTCCCACATCTTGCAACTGAACATCATCCTGATTATCGTGACTCGATGACAGGTATCGTGCAGAATGATGATCAAGGTAATACATTTTGGGTTCAGTATCAACATAACAGAAATGTTCATGAAAATCCTGAACAGAATGTGCTCACCTCTGAACAGAAGTTCTGTATTGTGGACTCTCGTGCAATGATGCGTGAGTTCTTGGCAGCGGGTGGCAAAGACCCGTCTGATGGTTGGAACGGCGATCTGTAATAGGATCGCATAATAGGACACCCTTCGGGGTGTCCTTTTTGCTTGGATAATAAAAATGGATTCAGATCAAACCTTGGCCTATTCGATTGTTCTTGTTGTAGTGCTAATCGCTCTCCCTCTTATGAAGTGGAGATCCGATAGCCAGTTCAAAGCATATTTGAAATCTCAACTACATCCTACTGAACTTGCTCGTTTGGATACAACCGAGAAAGATATTTATGTTGGTGCAGTTTTCTGCGATACTCATTTCTATGAGATCTACACCAATGGTAAGGGTGGATTCTACTTTAAAAAGGAGTCTAAATAATGGCAGGTGTTTACGCATTCATTAAAGTGTTTGCTATTTTCGCATTCGCAGCTCTCTTGGTTGCTCTCCTTGCGGAATTAGCTTACAGACGTTTTTTCAAGAAAACGAAATACGTAGAGAAGGAAAACTTCATCTCTATCCTCCAACGTGGAAATGTTAAAGATGTTGTAGTAATCAATCGATCCTCTGACCGTATAGTTGGTGGAGACGGCGGATACTATACAACATAGGAGAATACAATGCTTTGGCTTAAGGTTTTATTCTTTTTTTCTTTGCTGGCACTCATAATCGTTTTTGTAACCTATATCTCCAAACGAGATATGGTAGACGATGACGAGGAAGAACCTATCGAGTACGGTAGTGTTGAGTTATTACCAGTTATCGTTGACATAACTGGTCGTTATCCTCAAGCGGATTTAGTAGTTAGAGAATTCTGTATAGATAACTCTAAATACGAAATTCGGACTGATGGTAAAGGCGGTGTTTACGAATGCTTATCTTCACTTTATGATAAAGTATGTGATGATCTATATAAAGAAATATCATCTAATCATAAAAAGAAACCTAGAAGACCACTTCATCATTCTTTCAGAGATAAGTTCTAAAAAATGCCTAATGTACCTGATTTAAGTGTAAAGGGCTGGATCACTAGCCCTTTAGAGAAAGCAGATAAACTGCTAGCTCATTTCTATGCTGCTGAGTATTCTCAATCGAATCTCTTTCCCAATGATGTCCATTCGTTTACTTACATTCTACAAAAGAATCTGAATAATCAGAAGGGACTGGAGAGTGATTTGGTTGAAGAGTTGACCAGGTACTTTAATAAGTACTTCCTCAACACTCAAACTACAGCTACGGTTACAGATGATACTGGCAGTGCTAGTAAGCAGACTGTGACTATTACTATGACATTTGAGACTCCAGACGGTAAAAAGTTTGATCTCTCCGACGTAGTAACGGTAAAGGGATCATTGTTTGATCGCTATACTCATCTGAATAATACTGGTGTTCTTAAAGATACAGAGGATGTTGAATAATGGCTACTAACAATAGCATCGACGCTGCGGCAGCAGATGTCTTGAGTCGCTTCAAGGATCAGGAAGATGTAGAACGTGTACTTCTACCGCGCTTACCTGAGACATTGTTTGTTGAATTCTTTCTACCATTGTTCAAAGGTGATATCAAAGATCCTCTGTTGGCTGAAGAGTTTAGAACTAAGTGGTTCACAATAGCTAGACATCCTCAAGGTGAAGTCAATATCATTGACGAACGTGGCAACATTCTGTTCACTACACCTAGCTATAGTTACACCAAGATGTTTGATCCTACTAAGGCTGACACTAGTGGTAGCTTTAAGGATCTAATTAGTATTGCTAATCAGATGGGATCTTCCAATCCTATTAGAGCTAAGCAGTACTTGGAAAACAATCTGGTCAAGAAGTTTGATGCAATGCGTATCAAAGGCCATGTCTTGACTAAGGAAGAAGAGCGTTGGATTGAGATCTTCCGACGTTATCCATCAAAAAATGATGATAATACTTCTAGCGGAAATTCTGTAGGTGGTACTGGGAAACCTAGTACATTAACAGATGACGACTTAGAAGACGTAGATGACTAATAAACTAAGAATAGCTTCTTTTAGTGATGTCCATCTAGGGGCCAACAGAACCACAACACCTGAGATTCTGGCTGGTCTCTACGATGCATTCGACAAAAACAAACTGTTTGAGAATATTGATGTTCTCATCATAGCTGGAGATTTGTTTGATCGTTTACTTGAAGTTAACAATGAGCATTTGACGAGCATTATCGTTTGGATGTCTTATGTTATCAGGCAATGTGAGCGTAAAGATATTACTCTGTTGGTTCTTGCTGGTACAAAATCACATGACCGTGATCAGAATGAACTCTGGGTATCTACTGCCAGGGCTATGCATTCTAACTGTAAACTTCATTATGCTGATACCTTGAGTATTGAATACTTCAAGGATTGGGATATGAATGTCTTATTCGTTCCAGATAACTTGAATCCAGATTCTTCAGTAACATGGGCTGAATTGCAGGAACTAATGGAAGCTAAGGGACTGAGTAAAGTTGATTTTGCTGTTATGCATGGTCAATTTCAGCATCAGTTACCTGAATTTATTAGTGAGAAGAGTCCAGCTACTCACAAGAACTCCAACTACTTAAATATTGTAGAGCACTATATCTTTGTGGGACATATCCACACCCATAGTGTCTATGATCGCATTTTGGCGCAAGGTAGTTTCGATAGAATGGCACACGGGGAGGAGGAACCTAAGGGTTTCTTAATGGCGGAGATTAATCTTCGTGGGAATGTATCAGATGACTGGTTCACCTTCATTCCAAACCCCAGAGCCAAGAAATACATCACCATTAATTGCCTTGGTTTAGAATTAGATCAAGCACTAATTAAAATTGCACAAGAGATAGAAATCTTAAGTGATGGTGAATATGCTCGTGTTGAAGCAGAGAAGTTCAGTCCTATCTTCTCCAATATGGAAGAGGTTATGAGACTAGCTCCTTTGATTAAATGGAGCACATTAAAGCGTGACCTAGAACAAGAAGCTCAGGAAAAGATCATTGATGCTCAGCCAGAGTTGCAAGAATGGAAAGCAATACGAGTCGACAAGACTAATATTGTGGAAGTCGTTCAAGCAGAACTTGCTAGTATGATGATTGATCCAACAACTTCTAACTATGTTATGGAAGTAATTCAACGAATTAAGTAAAGGAATAAGGAAAATGACCAGTCCAGTTTATGAACGCGATGTGTCAGCTTTCCCTTTTTCAGTCGGGACCTCTCTTGCATTCGAAAGTTTGTTTGAAGGTCCTGACGCTCCAATTGATCCCGACAGACAGATACCGCAACAAGTTAACATTACTGACTATAATGAACTTTGGATTAATGTGGGTACTCTCTTTAGAAATATGTTCACAGCAATTCCTAGGGATCGTGTCTCCGACACGGTTTCTAGGGATTGTGTGGATGTGTTAGCTAGCGAGATGTCCCAGATCCTTGAATTAGTGAATGAACAGTCACAAGGGAAGACTAGGGTCATTTACTATATCTGTAGCTACAAGGGATTGGAGAAAGAGTTCAAGGGAGCATTACGTCGTATACCAAACACCGATAAACAGAAATTCTACCAGAACTTACTAGACGAATCACTCAATAAACTCCTACGAAGAGTTAGAGAAACTCGTGAACTCGATATTAAAGAGTTCGATGTAATTATCTTTCCAGATGAAAGAATCAATGCGTTGATGATAACTCACTACGCAGTTGATCTCTTGTCTGCAAAAAGGTTTAGATCATTAGAACTATTGGAATCTCACACCGGGGTTCTAAAGAAATTCAATACCTGGTACACCAAGTACTTCAATGGTAAAGAGCTAATGATGATACCTTTCAATGAATCACTGATTAAGTTCTTTGGTGACAATGACTTGATCGTACCTTTCCATTTTAAGGTACGTCGTGTGATTCAAGAAGTAGCAGAGCAACATAAATGGAATTACGCAACTTCCATGCCTAAGGTTCGCTCTGATCTTAGTACTATCAAGGATCATTTTGCAAGAAACGAAATCTTGAAAATGCTGTAAAAATTGTACTTTTTACAAACCAGTTTCATAATGTGTATAACATCACAAAGGTTAGGCTATATGAGATTCATGATTCCGAGAAATACGGTAGTTGCTACTTATTATCGTGGTAATGTGAAGTATGGTGTAATAGCAACTGGTAATGGTAAAACTTTCGAAGCAATAATTGGTTAACTTTTTTGGAGTCTAAAAAATGGCTCTATGGTATTTAGTCCCGAAGGAAACAAACATGTCTGATTGGAACAACTCCACCCCCGCTACTCCTCCTGCTGGTGCAGGTCAACCTACTGTTGATGCTCCTCCAAAGCCTGCTGAAGGAACTACTCCTCCAGCACCTACTGGTCGTCTGAGCAAGAACATTACTCTGTCTCAGTTCTCAATGTACGCTCCTAGCGTGAAGAACCCAGACAAGCAATTGCGTCTGAACATTGGTATCAGTGCAACTGGCTTCCCATTCATGAATGTGGATGCTGATGAAAACATTCAAGAGCGTACCAAGGAAAACAACTTTGGTAAGCTGACTGCTCGTTTGGGTGGTACAGTGTTCTATACACTGCTGAACATGCTCAAGTTTGCCAAAACCAAGGAAGCTGGTTGGAAGATGGGTCTTCAGAACTTCCACAACTATGTCAATGGTCAAAAGGTTGACAAGCCACAACACATGAACGATGTTCTGGTTGGTGTGGACAATGACGGTTGTGTCTGGATGACTATCGTTGAGAATGGTCGTGAATCGGTTCGCTTCTTCTTTGGTCCTTCTGATTGGCACAATTGGAAGAAGGGTGATGGCGAGATGGCTTCTCGTAAAGAGATGAACCATTGGTCGCTTGAAGGTTACGTCTCTGGCGTTACTGCTGCAATGTCAGCCATCATGGGTCTCCATGCTGTCAATGGTACTGGTGAAGAGAAGTTCGGATCTGGTGCTCCTTCGGCTGGTGGCAACGGTGGTTGGAAATCCAACGGTGGTAACAACAACTGGAAGGATCGTCAAAACGGTGGTGGCTGGAAGGGCAACAACGGTGGTGGCGGTGGTGGCCAGTGGCAGAAGAAGCCTTGGCAGAATGGCCAAGGTGGCGGAGGCGGTTGGAAGGGTAATAATAACGGCGGTGGTGGCGGTTGGCAGAACCGCAATGGTGGAGGTGGCGGAGGTAACTGGAATAAGGGCGGCAATAATGGCGGCAACTGGAACAAAGGTGGAAACAACTTTGGCGGTGGCGGCAATGGACGCGTAGAAACCAGTAACGAAGTTGCTGATACTGGTGACATTGAATTCTAATGTCATAAAAGGTGGTGGTCTACGGGCCACCACCTTATCAGCGAGTTGATACTATTTTTTTATGACAATATATTATAATATTGATCATAATGGAATTGTACTTTGAAAGGGTATCCATGCAATTCGTAATCCCGTCCAATGTCGTTCTGGCAGAACGCAAGGAGTGCTATGTAGAGCACAAGGGCCAACAGATTCCGTTTAGTGTGAATGCATTCACACGGACGGCGTTTGAAACAACTACAGAGAAGTCTCAGATCTTCTCACACATCAACCGATACATTGAGTCTCTAGGAGAAAAGGCTCAAGATCAGATTTTCCAAATCTATTCGAATATCAAGAACATCTTTGATACTGTTCCTGAGTTCGAACCTGCGAAACGCAAGCTGCTTGATGAGTGCGGTGTTTTGTATCAGTTCTTCAATTACGATAGTATCTCGAACTGGTTGAAATACAACTCACAAGACATTGTTCTGCCGTCTACGAAACACATTCGTACGGAATATACAGAAATTGATGATCGCAACCATACCAAAGACAAGACTTATATCTTGTCCGATTATGTTGATCTGATTGTACTGATTGTGCAATTGCGACCCATGATCTTTATCTGGGGTGAGTTCATCAGGAACTTCTCCAGTGCTACCGGAACTACTTTCAAGGAATCATCAGCGTATGACTTGCTCAGTAAGACGGGTGTTCTAGAAACCAAGGCAATGGTTAAACTTGAGACTTATGTTCGAGTGATCACGCCGCCAGAAGGTAGTCGAGAGGCTATCGTTGAATTCATCAGTGCTGATTTCTATCCACTGTGGAACCTGGCTGTGCTGGTAGTTCGAAAGGTCTGTTTGTTTGATGTGCGTGGTCTCATCGACGATACACCTACGATCATCCGGCATATCTCCACCCACATTCGAGAAAAGATTAAGCATTCGAGTAACAGTTTTGATGGCCAGATTCGTGATAAGAATGACAACAATTCCGACAACCAATCTGAAGAGCAGCAAACTAGCCGCTTTGAAGCAATTAAAACTAAAGAATTAACTACAACTGGTGATCGTGTGTTTATCGAACGCATGGTTCGTAACCCGTTGATGTTAGCCAAACAACTCGATCCAACGTGCCCACCTGAGTTGGTGCTGGAGTTCTATAAACTCCTGACACATCCAGACATGTCGAAGTTGGTTCTGAGTAAAGTCCAGAAGACCATCACTCGTCAAGTGTGTTCTTTGGTTATTCCACATCGTGGTTTTGAGTATCTTGCAAAGGAGAAGATGAATTGCGTAGCTGCCGCACAAGCAGTATTGTGGAATCAAGGTCACCATCTGTTGGCTGGTATTCTGTCGGCTCAGTCCTTGTCAGACATTAAAGAAGACTACATCAATGCTAGTAGCGAGAGTAAGAGTAAGGTACAACCTGAACTGAAAGAAAAGCTGCTGGGATTGTTCCCTTTCACGAAGAAGTCCAAAAGCGGTAAGGAATCCGATGTCGCTACCAGCGCTATCGACTTTATCGTAAAAGAACTCTCAAATGAAACGTGGATTCTCAGACTGCCACCTGAAAAGGTAGCAATGGTGAATCTGGCGAATCCAACATTACTGCGTTTGACGATGCCACCAAACATCAAGAACAATGTAATTGAATACGGGATCTACATTGCATCCCGCATCCCACCAGAGTTGAATAACTCGAAATAATCCATTTTTTGAAGGAAGTTAGTATGAACAACTTTGGACAAGCCGCAAGCCATAGTTTTGGTCGTCGTGTGAACAACGTTATCTTTCGTAACGTCACACTCAACGAAGTGACTCAGTTTGCAACTCAAGGGTTTCGTCCTTATACTGCCAACCACGATACCAAGTCTATCGTGGAAAATGCAGTGAACATTGTCAGTGAGCGTCGATTCGATCTGGGTCGCTTCTCTCCAGATACAGTTGGTAGTATCTCTGATAACATGATTGGTGTCAGCGGTGCAGCTACTGGCAACATCGGTATTGACAATGGTTGGGGTACTGTTCGTTATATGTTCAGTATCACAGTTGATGTGCAAATGTCATCTGGTGGTTCTATTAACTACATCGTGTCCGGTTTTACCGATACGAACAACATCAACGTGAATGGTAACCATATCAGCATTGATCCGAATATCATTCTGCATATCACCAACATTGCAGAAGGTCGTTCGACCAATGGTGGACTGTTCATTGGTCGTTCTGATCAGATTCTGACCCGTCAGCATTACATGAACGACATGAATGCCAACGGTACGGAATTCCATTCACAGCGTCCTATTGACGTGTTCACCACCATGAAGGCGAACATGTTCAAGCAAGATGGTGCGACGACTTTCACTAATACTGAGTCGTCCTTGGGCACACCAGTGTTCGGTAATCGTTTCAACAACATTCCGAATTACTATTCGTCCAACATCTTCAACAGCTATGTTGAGGCAGCGACTACGAATGCAGAGACAGTGGGTGACGGTTATCATCCTGAAGTTGCAGAGTTGACTAACACTAAGGCTGCATCTGAAGCGTACATCTCTGGCAATAAGTTCTTGGAGTACCTCAATGCGAACAACGATGGTTTCACCACCAAGACTTCGTTCCGTTGGGCTGACTTGTTGAACATCGATCCACACATCATGGATCGTCTGCACTTGAACCGTTTGTCTGACCGTGAACGTTTCCTGCCTAGTACGGGTCTGATCACAGCTAACACGAACAACCGTTCGGATATGTTGGGTCAGATTGCTTCTGTATTGGCTACGAGTATCCCTGCTCTGGCTAATAAGTTCAACCTGCAAATTGTTGGCTTCATCGCTAACAACATGTTTGGTAACCATAGTGTGAATATTGATCCGAGCACTCAGTCGTTCAATCCGATGACGACCCGTATGCACGCTGATCAGTTTGCACATGCATTGCCATCTCAGGTATTGGATAGCCTGTTCACCAACATGCAATTGGTGTACGAAATGCAAGTGTATTGTCAGGTCAACTCTGAGACATTCATTCGTTTGAATGTTCATGGGTTGGGTAATGAGGACTTCCTGATCCCAACATTTGCAGAATCTCTGTTCACTCCGACGGTTACCAATCAGACTGGGACTATCGATAGCATCAGTGACACAGTGAAGTTTGTGACTGCACGAGTAGCTGAGGAAACCAATGTCGGTACAACACGAAATGCTGCTGATAGCTTCATGCAACAAATCGCTGGTAACCAGACACCTGGCTCCTTCGGTAGTTTTGGTAATACGTTCAACAACAATGGCGGCTTCACCGCTGGCTCTTCCGGTGTTTAAAAGGAACCGAAAAAATGTCTGAAAAGAAAAGTTTGATCCAGATTTACAAAGACATCTTGTCGACTGCATGGATGTCGGCTAATGAAAAAGGTGTCATCAGTCGTTTGATTGATCCTGAAACTGGCGAGAAATCGCCAGTGATGATCGAAGATAACACTGACAACAAGAAAAAGAAGACGGCAGTGTTGCCAATCAAGGAAAACTTGGTTGGTTTGGATAGCAATGAATTCTTGGTGATTCATCCACTCAATGAGAATCCGAGCAAGCCAGCAAGCCCTGTGGTGGATTTCCTGCGTCGAATGATGTCGGTTCGTTTGAACTGGGTGCTCTCGACCATGTTGCCTGAACTGTTGGTGTTTGCTGCTAGCCCAGCAAAACACGATCTGCTCAAACCAGAACAGTTGGATATTCTGACAACTCTGGCAGAAGCAGGTAAGGACTCGGCAAACAAGTTCTTGAAATTGCTGGAAGCATCCAAAGCTAAGAATGGTCACTTCTCGACCATTGTCTCGGTGTATCTGACCCGTGGTGGTGTGGTGAACGATAAAACGTATCACCGTGCAGCTATTGTGAAGTTCACCTTGTACGAAGAACTGATCAAAGCTGGCGATGACAACGTGGTGCTGGGTGTAAAGTTATCCAAGAAGGATCGTGAACTGTTCAAGAAACTGTTCGAGCGTGTCATTCCAGGACTGGACAACCCTCAACACTATAGCACTGGTAGCAATGCCAATGTAGCTCCATTCATGGATGCGATGATGAACACGTTCCTCAAACTGTTCAGCATTACCAACGACATGGTGGATAACTACAAGGTGGTGTTCAGTATCCCTGATCTGATGTCTGTTCCTATGGAATGGTCGGACGAATTGCTGGATATTGATAGCCTGTCCTCGATTGTTCGTCTGGTGCCACCTCAACGCGGCAACGAAGGTGATGCTCGTGTAGATGAGAAGCTGCGTGAAGAGCACTCTGCAAACATGGGTAACTTCAAGAGCACGGCAGAAAAGGATGCAGCGGGTAATAACTTCAGCCGTCCTCAGCCTACTCCACAGCAACCTGAACCTCAGAAACCAGCGGTTAACCCTAATGGTACTGTGTCGTTCAATGCAGTGACTTCGTTCAACCAGCAACCTCAGCAAACGGCAGCGTTTGTTCCACCATGGGAAAACCAACCTGTGACTGGATTTGGTAACCAGAACCAATCCAATAACGGTAAGGTTTCGTTTAGCTCGTTGGCCGTAGGTCAGCAAGCTCAGACGAATTTCCAAGGATTCCAGAATCAAGGCCGTAGCACACCGTTTGGTGGCAATAGCTTTGGTGGTGGATTCAGCGGCGTCTAAGACAGCATAAAGAGAGTGCCTTCGGGCACTCTCTGCATGTTTCTTTTTTTATTTTGTGTTCTTCTTGATCTGTGTCTTGAGTGTATTGAGTAAACGTTTTACAACCTCAGTATCACAAACCACGATAGATTCCTCTGTACCTCTAAAGTCTGAAGGATTTCTAAGACCATTTATGCGTAGGATTGCGTAATGATACTCCATTGGGACTTTAAGATGAAATAACAGGCCATAAAAGTCAGCGGCATACTTGAAACTAACCATTGGGGCAATGGGTACAACGCTGTTAGACTTGTGATTTCTTAAAAAGATAATGTGGTCTTCAATCATCTGCCTATACTTGCTAGTATAAAAGCTAGAATCACCTTGCGGAACCATATTGTTTAGTAGTGTCATAGCTGTCTTTGATTTAAATTAAATACGGCGATATATTATTAACGTGGTATATGCATCCATACTTGTTTTGAAAGGATTGTCAGTGGAGAATAAACAGAACGAAGGGTTCTTGATTGGTAATTATGTTACCAAGCTGTTCCCTCATGAAGTAAGACGAACCCATTTGGGTATCGCTGGGATGAATCCTATCCCTCTACATGATTCCTCAAGTCGTGTGCAGATGTTCTGTAGCCACTTGGGTCAGAAGCTGGTCTTCCATGGTGTTGAGGAAAATCAAATCCAGTCTGGTTTGGAGTATGAATTCGCTAAAGGTAACTTCCGAGTTGCTATGCCTAAGCGTGGTCGTATTCTGGCAGTGATTCCAAGGTATGGTCAAGCTATGGGTGCGGATGCAATCCGTGAAAACCCAGAGACTTTCGTGATCTATCAAGATATCAGCGACCGAAATACCATCGGTACGATTGATATCATGAGTCTTGGAAGGCATTTCAGTTATCATCCTTACTTTGGTTTCGACTATAAACAGGGTGAAGGTCTCAAGAATCTTCGTAAAGACGAAGTTATCGAAGAAGATACAGTTCTTCTGGAGACTCCTACTACCTCAGAGACAGGTGGCTATAAGTTTGGTATCAATGCCACTGTGGCTTTGATGACACTCCCAGAGGTATCTGAGGACGGTGTTATCATTTCTGAGTCCTTTGCCGAGAAGCTGAAGTTTTACAAGTATGAAACTCGCTACATCGAGTTCGGTAAAGATCAATTCCCATTGAACATTTATGGAGATGCCGAGAATTATAAGTTCTTGCCAGAAATTGGTGAACGTGTTCGTGATGACGGACTGTTAGCGGTATTGCGTGAGATCGATGATGAGATGTCTCTCGTTGATCAGAACGTAAACACTACTCGTGTGGTCGACCATGTGTTCGACACCAAAGTACACGTAGTCGGTGGCGGTGTAGTTGAAGACATCATGGTTATCTGTAATGACGATAGTCAAAACAGAATAACTGAACAAACCAAGCAGCTTGAGAAGTACATCGTTGCTAATACAGCATTTGATCGTCGCATCTTGAGTTTGCATAAGGAGATGGTTAAGAAGTATGGTCAGGACAACCTGCCATATAGCGGACCGTTCTATCAAGCGGTTCGTGAGAGTTTGATTATGACGAATATGGAAGGGAAAGAAAAGATCTCTCTCCAACATCGTAAATCACAACTGGATCATTTCCGTGTTATCGTCGTAGTTAAAAAGGAAATCAAACCTAACTACGGTTTCAAAATCACTAACCTGGGTGGTTGTAAGGGTGTGGTGTGTGGTATCCGTAGGGATGAAGACATGCCAGTTGACCAAGATGGTAATCGTGCAGATGTGATTATGGACCCTAAGGCATTCGTTAACCGAATGACCATGAGTGGTCTGATTACACATTTCTTAACTGCTACCGCTCGTGACATTGCGAAGCGAGTGCGCATTAAGCTGGGCATTGAGCACGGTGAAAAGCGTTGGAGTGGCGAGCGCAAGATTCGTCAGATGGCCACCACCAATCCAGGTTTGGTAAAGGAGTGCTATGAATACATGCTAGAGTTCTTGCGTTTGTGTGCGCCATTGCAACATGAACGATACGAACAGGAGCAGTTCAATTCCGATATGGCATTGAGTTATATGGTGACATCGTGCATCGATAAGATGTATTTGTATACACCGCTGGAGTTCTCTCCTGAGTATGCCAAGAACATCCCTATTATCAATGAGAAGTTCAAACCATTGAAGGGACCAGTCCAAATCACCAAGATGAATGGTGAGAAAGTATGGACTAAAGAGAATGTCATGCTCGGCGATATGTATATCATCGAATTGGAAAAGATCGGTGATGACTTGTCTGCTGTGGCTTCTGCTAAGACTCAACACCATGGTGTGTTGGCTCAGATCGGTAAGCAAGACAAATATTCGGATAGTATCCGTAACCAACCAATTAAGGGTATTGGCGAACCAGACGGTCGTTTGTTTGTAGCGTATTGCCCGTTGCCGTTCATTGCTGAAATGATGGATCGCAATAACAATCCTATTGTCCACAAAGAGCTTATCACCAATTCGCTCAATTCGGATAAACCGACCAACGTTCAATGTTTGGTGGATCGTAAACAGTTTGAATACGGCTCTACTAAACCAATCCAGTTCCTTGATCACCTGGCCGCATGTAGCGGTTGGAAACTGGTCTACCACTCACATAAGAAGGCAAAGGCTTAAAGCAAATGCAGAACTTACGAAAGTACAGTGCTAAAAGTATGCTTCAATACTCCACTGAGGAACTCATCGAGAAACTCAGTGGTGCTTTCATTCTCGTCTTCGAGGATGGAGAACTGGTAACCAACTATAAGGAAACCATCTACAGTTCCTTCATTTGGGACTACCATCGTAAGTTCCCTTACCTTCCACTCAAGAAGAGTCACCATGTGGCAAGTCTCTTCAAGCGTGATGAGCAAGGGAATTATCTGTCAGGTAATAAGGGTGGCACTCACATCAAGTTGACCAACACTGTGATGTGGGATCTCCATGCAATCAAAAATGCATCGAATCCGGCTATCTTTGATGAGGAGTTGTGTGAGCTTGCTTTCATCCACATCAATAACCTGTACAACTATTTGTCTTCGTTGGACGAGTATGTTGAATCTTTCGATATTCTGGATTATCTCGAAATCCGTGAGTTGATGGAGGTTCGTCAAGTCTTGGACGACATGGATACTGACGAGAGCATTAATACTGCTTACGATACAGTGTCGAAGATCATTAAGACCGATGGTCGTCTCAATCGCAATCCATTGGTTCGTGCTGACCGCGATGGTTCTATCAAGCACATGCAATTGCTGCAATGTTTGGTAGCTCGTGGTAAGACAACCGATATCGATAGCTATCAGTTCAAGGAACCGATTAAACGTGGTTATCTGGATGGCTTTAAAACCATCTATGAGACTATCATTGAATCCCGTCCCGCTTCTCAATCTCTGTTCTTTAACAAGGACACTCTGAAGAAGACTGAGTATTTCTCACGTCGTCTCCAGATTCAAACGATGATTGTAGAGCGTGTTCATCCGGGTGACTGTGGTAGTCAAAACTATCTGATCTGGAAGCTCAGTGGTGAAAACTACGACTCCCATGGTCGTTTGACCAAGAAGAAGGATTCACATTACTTCCAAGGTAAATTTTTCCTCAATGAAGAAACTGGTCAGTTACAAGAGTTCAAGGAATCAGACGAACAATACATTGGTAAACGTCTGAAGTTCCGCTCTCCTGTAGCTGGATGCTTCCATCCTGATCCGAAAGGTATTTGCAGCACCTGCTATGGTGCTCTGGCATCTAGTGTGCCGACGAATGCCAACCTGGGTCACTTGGTGGCAGCATTCATTATGGCTAAGATTAGTCAGTCGATTCTGTCTCTGAAGCATTATCAGGGTTCAGCATTGATCGACCGTATCGAGCTTGACCAAAATCAAGGACGCTTCTTTGTCACAAACAAACTCGCCAATGCTTATTTGATTAAGCCTAATTGGAAGGGTAAAGAACTGAAGATGGTTATCCCGAAAGAGGAAATCGTCGGTATCACTGACTTGCAGTTGGTGGAAGATGTTCGAACGTTTGGCTCGATCACACACTTCAGTGAGATCTCCAACGTAACCTTCATAGTCAAGGATGGCTCTATTCTGGAAAGCATCCCTGTGGATGTTGGAATGGGTAGACGACTTGGCTCTCTGACGTTCCAAGCCTTGGAGTTTATTAAACAACATGGTTGGGATTACGATGTCAAGGGTAATTACATTATTGAACTAAAGGACTGGAATCCTGAAACGATCTTGATGAAGTTGCCAGACATTCATGTAACAGCTTCCGATCTTTCTAAGGAGATTGAATCTCTGATCGAAGGTCGTAAGACTGAATTGCGTCAACGTGACACCCATGATGCACCTGAAGAGTTGTTGTTCAATCTGCATAACACAGTGAACAATAGCTTGGATATCAACATTGCATTGTTGGAAGTCATTGTATACGCAGCTATGGTACAGGATAGCCAGAACAAAAACTTCAATCTGCCAAAGGGTAATAGCCGACGTGGATTGGGGGTGAGTGAGGTAACTATTGCAGGCCGTGGTTTGGGTGGCACAATGGGCTACGAAGATCATGCTGCAACTATCCAGAATCCTAGCAGCTACTCTTGGAAGGGTCGTCCATCTCATGTGATGGATGTATTTATTAAACCCAAGGAAGCTGTAGCGGACGATAAGTTGCCACGATGGTAACATAAAGGAGGCACCTTCGGGTGCCTCTTTTTTATGTCGTAAAAATCTAAATATAATAAAGGGCTTAAATATAATGAGTTGATCTTACCGGATCGACACAGTCATTTAGAAGGATTTATGATGTCCGATATTAGAAAGAAAATGACTGTAGTGATTGGTAGTCACTTCTTTAAGGTTCTTGTAAGAGATCCTAAGGAATACTCATTAGTACTGAGATATACCAAAGAATTCACTACAGTAGAAACGGACAGAGATGGTATTCCAATACCTACTGTCTATGCGGTGGTTAATAAACACGACAATGAGTTTAGATTCCATATCAATACTTATTCGGGTTTCGTTAACTTCTTAATGGTTAATGGCTTAAGTGTCAACGACTACGATGTCGAAGTCATGCCTATTAACTATGGTTACGATACAGGTATCAAGATGCTGGACAAATACAGTCCCAGAGAGCATCAGGTGCCTATCATTGATTATTTCTTGACCCAGACAGCTAAGTCGGGTTATTACATTAATCAAGTGTTAAAACAAAACTTCATTGGTATTCAAACCGGTGAAGGTAAAACTCTTACCTCTAGCTTCTGTGCTGTAAAGTTGGGTAAGCGTATTCTGATTTGTGTTCGTCCTTTGTTCATGAAGAAATGGGCAGAGGATATCTTTGACATTTTCAAAGTAAAGAAAACAGAAACGTTGAGCGTCCAAGGTAGTGATCAGTTGAAAGGATTACTGAGCATTGCTAAGGAGCCAGAGTTTAAAAAGGTTAAAGTGATCTTGGTATCATTACCTACTGTCCGTAATTGGTTTAAAGCCTACGAGACACTAGGTTCTAAGGCTTGCCGTGAAGCAGGCTACGATTGTGATCCAGATCAGTTCTATGAACACCTAGGTGTAGGTATGAGGTTGATCGATGAAGTCCACATTGACTTCCATTTCAATTTTATCCATGATCTCTACACCAATGTAAACAAGGGTATTTCTTTATCAGCCACACTCCTTAATCTAGATCCATTCATGGAGAAGATGTACAACCTAGCCTATCCAAAGCTAGACCGTTACAATGGTGGTGAGCTTAAGAAGTACACTAAGTCTTTCGCAGTGATGTACGACTTCCAGTTCCAGAGAAGAGTCAACACGAAGGACTTCGGTAGTAACACATATTCTCATATAGCCTTTGAAAAGTCTATTATGAGTAATAACAATAAGGGATTACTGAATAACTATTGTGGGATGATCTATGATATCTTGAATATCAAATTCCTACCAACGTTCACTAAGGGTAAGAAAGCAGTAGTATACGCAGCTAGTAAAAAGATGTGTACAGCTATTGCAGAGTTTCTCAAGAAACAACTACCTGATATGGACGTTAGACGCTATATCGGTAAAGACCCTAAAGAGCCTGGGATCGAAGATCCATATGAAAACCTGTTAGACGCTGACATTCGTGTTACTACTATCCAATCAGGTGGTACAGGACATGACATTAAAGGTTTGACTGATGTTATCATGACTAACTGTATCCAGTCTATTCAACAGAATATTCAGGTGCTTGGTCGTCTTCGTGAAATCATCGGTGGTGAGACTCGTTTCTATTATCTGACATGCTACTCGTTGGAGAAACAAATGAAGTACCACTTCGATAAAGTTGAAATGCTCAAGGAAAGAGCTAAGTCTTTTGAGATACTTCCATACGGTATGAAACTATAATAAAGGGGGGTCTTCGGACTCCTCTTTATGCTGTCACTATTTTAAAGAGGGGAAACACAGCATGAAAATCTTTGCATTCTTATTGTCTACTATTGCAGCCGTCTACATATTTGTACTCCTGACAGACTACATATATAAAAAGACTAACAACAACACATATGTGTATCTCACTTTGGGTATCTTTGCACTCACTGGAGTTTGGACACTCGCGGCTATAATCTGCTTCTTCTACAGGAGAGTTTATAGACAGGTTTGAAAATAGGCAACATAAAAGGCAGGTCGCAAGACCTGCCAAATATGCCCTATCTCTTAAGAAGTTACAGCTTCTTAAGATTTAGTATTATCAACCACTACAGCGAGAACTATCAAATGTTCACGTACAAAGTAGCAAACTTCTTATCCAAGAACGGGATTAAGAACATCAGACGTATGAGTATCTTCGAATACAATCGTCTCTGCTTAAGAGGTTAATAAATCTTTTGTTCATAGTATAGCAGTAATGCTATCATAAAAGACTCCCCTTACGGAGAGTCTTTTTTTTTGTTTAAGAGGGATTCAGTCCTTGCTTTAACGCATCTGCTGCTTCCTTATCGAGCTTGGCATCTTGTTTAATGAACTCTTCAGCTAACTTAAACATCCATTCAATTTGCTCTCTTGGGTTGTTGATAAACTCAAGAAGATTCAAACCGAAGTATTTAAGTATCTTAGACTCATGGTATTTTCTAAACAGTGCATATAAACGACTGTTATAACCATTAGCTTCGTTCTGAAACATCCCCACACTAGCCATAGGTCTGTTAGGATCTCTTTGGAGGTGGTTGTGGATACCGAAATGAGACTCATAGAAGTCATTCATTAACAGCCCCGCATCAATAGATGACAGGGCTGGTGAACGATCTATTAAGTCCCCGGCCACGTTGTTGACATCAACATCGATACCAAATCGAATATGATCTACATGTAAGCCTACGTTCTTTATCGGACCACTTAGCCCAGTCGGCTCAGCTTCTGGGAGTGGAGCGTAAAAAAAGTCATCAGAGGATCGATAGGTAGAACGCTAGTACCCAAAGGTGCGTCGTCGCTATAAGCCTTGCTTTGCTCACCCTTACAAACAGGACAGATATAGTCAGGGATACCAATGACACTAATGGTAATGTCGTTGATATACTTCTTAATATCTTCCGAGAACTTCTCGGTGATGTCTGGTTCGGTAGAGAGGCTATCAAGTGCTTGATCAATCGTTTCAGCATCCTTAATGATATCACCGTAATCGATGGAATCAATAAAGTGAGAATATTGACGGAGCATCGTAGAGACCGAGAGCTTATTGATGTAAGCATTTCGATCCTTGGTGCTGCTATCAATACCCAGTGCTTCGATCACACGTTCGTTCAGACGATCAACCCACTTGTGAGTAGAGTTGAAGTATTCACGAAGAGTTGGAATCTTGAAGACGATCTTGATCTCATTGCCACTGGAGAGCTTATAGATACGTTCACGCTTTTGACCACTGAGCATTTGGTTCTGATACTTACGGATGCTATCAGAATCCATCGATCCAGATGCCTTGTTAGACATGTGGTTCTTTTGCTCTTGTGTCAGTGCCTTCTGGTTAACGAATTGCAACTTGATAGGATTAATCAGTTCTTGTGAAACATGATTACACTTATCGGGATTGCAAGTACAAGCACGGCTATACTGGAATCCATTAGGATACACAGCACAAGCCAGATGCCAAACCATTGTTGACAGATCAGGCAACAGGATCAGATCCAGAAGATCTTCTTTTTCTTTCGCTGAAGTACTATAGAAGTTATCCAGCAACAGATTAAAGTAGTTCTCATGAATGATACCTGATACGGCTGACAATGCCAGACCCCAAGTATGTCGACCCAATTCTACCTTACTGGTAGTAATGGCACGTTGCAGTTCCAGAATATCAGGTTCCTGAGGCGTCTTGGCAGTGAGCCAGATACCAGAGTGCCAGTAAGGCTTACGAACCATCATACCCAGGCCAGTCTTGGAACGAAGTCCGAGAATAGCTTTCTCACCAGAGACCACCATACCACCGGCTACAGTGGCACGTTGCAATGCTGGGCGCATCTTACCTGAGTCATGGTGAACTGCTTGCCCGAATTCAGCACTCGGATCTTCCAGAGCTTCCAGACCAGAGTCATCAATTCTCAGATGACGAAGACCATCATTGAGAGCACCGACCCACTTACGTCCTTCTTCAGAAGAACCCAGATTGACTTGTGGAATATCTTCGATGATATCCGACAATTCTTCCACAGTCACTGTAGGTAGTGCAATAGTTTCTCGTCGTTCATCGAACTTTTCTAGATCCTTACTATAAGGTTCTGTCAGTACAGTGTTCTGGGGCTTACGTGTGACTCTAGGTTTAGCTTCCTTAACCTTAGTCTTGTCAATGGTCTCACCTTGACCATCTACTTCCTCTGTTTGAAAGAATGCATCCATGGTTGGAGTGCCGTGCTCATCCTTCTTCACTACAGGATCAGCAGTTTCAACAACTTCAGTATTAATCTGAACTTGTTCTCTCTTCAAACTAGGCTGTTGATTGGATTCTTGTTCACTCATTGTGCTTTCTCTTCAGTAGGCTTGGCTTCCACATCGGTAACCACGTTAACATCCTGAGCAGCAGCTTGAGCGGCGGCTGCTTCAGCCTCTTGGCGGCGACCCAGGGCAATACCCAGCTTATCAGTTAGGAACCTTTGATTCTGCGACACCACAGCCGAGAAACGAGTGGCGAAATCAGAATAACTTTGTCCAAGTTCAAGGATGAAGTTAAAATCGTCGTCACTAGTTACTTGACCAGTCTTACTAATATGCTGCTGACCAATTCGAGCCAGTTCATCAGCAAACATTTGCAGGTCTTTGTTCATACCGTTGATGGCGGCATTGACCTCGATAGTCTCCTGACTATTGAAGAATCTGAAGATATTCTTATCAGAATAACCTTGGCGAATAGTCTCACCAGTACCAATCACCATTCGGCAATTGCTATCGTAGAGTTCTTTTGCGTCATCCCAACCAGTGTTCTTTTTAAAATAGTCAGCACGCATCTTTTGAGCGCTCTTGGTTTTCGCTTCTTGCAAGTCACGTTGCATACGACCATAAGACTTCTTTGTCATTTTCCTGTTCCTTACCAGTTTCTGGATTAAATCATTTGAACGGACATAATTGTCACTCAGACAATGAGTTTCTTATTTATTTTTTTAATTGAGAAAATATGCAAAATAACTTCGTCGAATTCATTGAAACGAATTATCAAGAGATCCTTGGTAATTGTTTAAAAGACGCATTGGTTATCTTTGACTCATACAACGTAAATGACCATGAATTTCCTCTACAGAATCTGATGTATGGTTCTGTAGATAATATCGATCCTAGTGAAACATTAGATAGATTCGTAAACACAATTAAGAACTTCTTATTCACGCTAGGTGAGAACTTTGGTTTATCGTTTTATGAAGAGATAGACATATACGATCTTGTAACTACATTCCAGACTTTACTGGAAGTTGAGTACTACTTGGATCACGATCAGATCCTTCGAGCTATCGAAGCTGAAGATGAACCTTTAGAGACTCTTGCTAACATCTTCGAGATTGTTAGTAACTTGAATACTTCATGGACATTCTCTAGAATCCTATCTATCGAAGCAGCTTTACTGACTAAGATTAGAGATACCCACTACACTAAGTCTGTTGCTATGGAAGACGTAGAGCCAGAGCAAACTAAGGATGATAAGATTCAACTCAATCAGATCAATAATCTTAAACTCTATCGTGAGTTTACAGCTAATGATCAATTGGTTTGTTTTAAACTCATCCGTCGTGGCCATAATCTTGATACTGATTTCAAGACTAATGTACAATACATTAGAAATCACTTAGAGTTTGCAAAGCCTGAAGACTTAGTCACTGAGATCGTAGGTATCTTATACTTCTCATCAGATACTACTGTAGATCCTATCATGGGGTTCAAGACTCATAGTGAGTACTTGTTTGATGATCTCAAGAAGATTACTCAAGTTGATTCTGAAGTATCACAGTTAGTGAGTAAGTTCTTAAACTACAAAGCGACTAGGAAACCAGAATGAAACGTAAAGAGTATTTCCTATTAGCACTGAAGAACAACAAACACATGGAAGTGTCTTGGCTCTTTAGTGCCTTCTCTATTACTACTAATGTAGATGAGAAGAACTTAAAGCATCTTGACTTAGTTCAAACTGCTGCTGGAATTAGCTTCTACGATAAAGATACTGACGCAATGGTAAGTATCAATCCAGAGGATGTAGTTCCAGGTCAACCGTTACTTAACTTCAGACGCGGTATTAGTCTGAAAGCAGGTGATTTACCTAACGTTCACAATGATGTTGTTACTACTTATGGTAACTGTATCTTCAACATGTGTTCATTGGTTTATGGATTCGGAAGTAAGTTCCCTTTCATCACTGGTTTAATCTCTGTTAAGAAGATTGAGGCAGAGATTGCTAAGATACTCCAGGATACACCTAAGGATGGTAACAGAGATCCTAAAGCTTTATACTGCGATGAGTACATTAAGTACTCAGATGGTATTCAGTTCCTAACGGAGCTAAGCAACATGTCTGTTTGGGGTGTTACTGAGAAAGCTCTTACACCTCCTCCAGGTATTAAGGAACTCAAGAAGAAGTTACTTGAAGAGAATAAAGATAAGTTACATGACCCAGTGGTTATTGCTAACATCTATGATCAACTCATTAAGTACGACTCTGAATATCTTAAGGGCGATGCCAGCGAAGATTTCCTGATTAGTAATAAGCTTCGTAAAGTGGTTAGACGTAAGCTTTATTTGATGCAAGGTGCTGAGCCTGGCTTAGGTAATCGTAATGAACTTGATCTGGTTACTAACTCTCTCTATGAGGGTTGGCAAAATGATAAGTTTGCTACTTTCAATAACGTCTCTCGTGCTGGTTCGTTTGACCGTGGTTCCGAAACACAGTTGGGTGGTGTCTCTGCAAAGGAAATTCTCCGTGCAACTAGTAACACCAGAATTATTAAAGGTGACTGCGGAACTAAGATGGGTATTCAGATTGTGGTTACTGATGATAACTACAAAGGTCTGGTCGGTCTTAGAGTCATGGAAGGCACTGGTACTAAACAAGTTCAAGATGAAGCTGATGCTAAATCTTATCTTGGTAAGGTAATTAACAAACGTTCACCGATGTTCTGTAAATTAGAAAAAACAGATTTCTGTGAATATTGTGTTGGTAAACGATTAGCCGACACTGAGACTGGTGCCTCAATGGCAGCTACCGAACTAGGCGGTATCTTCTTGGGGATTTTCATGTCCTCAATGCACGCTAAAGAACTTAGGGTCGCAGAAATGGACCTCAATACTTGTTTTACTTAAGGATTTATTATGTCGAAACCAAAGAACACTCAAAAGCCACAAGCCGAGCAACAAGCTCAAGGCCAACAAGCAGCTCAGGAACAAGTCCAAGGACAAGCCCAAGCTGAACAAAAAGTTGATACTGAACAACAAGCCAGTCAACAACCGGCTACAGATGCTCCTAACGGCGATGCTGCAACAGCACAGCCACTGGATACTGCCAAGGAAGTAGAGAAGGGTGAGCTGTTGGCTCAAACTACTACGACGTTCACTGATGGTCAAAAGACTGTGGAACATCAAGTCCTTGGAACTGAAGACGGTAAGCGTAGCGAAGCCGAATTTCAAGCAATTCATAATCCTACCAAGGAACCCGTTGAACTTGCTAAGGTCGAAGAAAAGCCTGTGACTAGCGTAGCCCCTCAAGAGATGGCTAAGCAACAAGCTCAAGGCGCTATGGCTATCTATATTGATCGTATCAAGAAGGATGGCACTGCTGGTGAGAAGATGGTTGTTGAGACCATGGAAGCTTATCTGGCAGTGATGGGTACTGGTAAGCCCTTGGACAGTGCTAGCATTGTTCGTGAGCAAACTCGTCTGTACACCATGTTCAAGAACATTGGTCGTCGTACCGATGACTTCCGCAAGGCTGTGGTGGTGGCTCGTTTCTTCTTCAAAGAGAATGCAGACGGTGCTTTCCACGATACTCGTATCAACCGTGGCCATGAAGCTCTGCAACTGAGCGCTGATGATCGTAAGGCTTTCTATACGTATCTGCAACTCTTCAAGATCATTGCTTCGGTAAATGATTTGAAGGATGTCAAGAAATCAGTCGACGTAAGCCGTAGCTTAACCAACCCAGTAATTCCTGCTGAGGTTAAGGAACGTTACGTCAGTCTAGTTAACTGATAGCTTGGAGGCACCTTCGGGTGCCTCTATTATGCCGTCTTAGGAGTTTAATATGGAAATGATTCAATTAGGTAGTAGTGGCGAAGAAGTCAAGTTACTACAAAAAGCTTTATCAGAGTTAACTGGTACTAGATTATCTTTCGATGGTCAGTTCGGTGAACTCTCTAGAAAAACGTTGATGCAATATCAACAACTCAACGGTATCACTCCTACTGGTGTGTATGACTCTGTGACTATGTTCATGTTGGAGCCATTCATCAGTAAGAAGTATATCCGTGTTGCAGAGATCGATGATTATGCAGACCAAATCGGTGTTGACCGTAACATCTTAAAGGCTTTGGCTATTAAGGAAGCTAAGGCTAGTGGGTTTACACCTAGTGGTAGATGTTTGATTCTCTATGAGCGTCACATCTTCTATCGTTACGCCGTCCGTAAGTTCGGTCAAGCTAGAGTTTCAGAATGGACTAAAAAGAATCCTAACATTTGCTATCCATCACAAGACTCAAAAGCTTATATGGGTGGTGAGAGAGAATGGGATCGTCTGAATATTGCAAAGAACTGGGATGCAGAGACTGCACTCATTAGTTGCAGTTGGGGTATGTTCCAGATCATGGGTTTCAACTTTGGTTTGGCTGGTTACGAGAACGTTGGTGATTTCGTATCCGATATGTCTGAGAGTGAGAGATATCACATTCAGGCACTTTGCAACTTCATCACAAACAACCCACCATTGTATCGTGCAATGAAGAGCAGGAACTTCCAGCAGATCGCTCTGTATTACAACGGATCTAATTACAAGATCAACCGTTATGATACTGATCTGATGAACATCTATAACACACTGTTAAGAAAAGGTTAATCAAACATGAGCAGCGAATTAGGAACCATTGATGCTGGTGGTGATGGCAAAGACGTTTTGCTATTGGTCATCAACACCATCTATGGTAAGAACTTCACACTGGATGACTTTGACTTTGGTAAGCCTGAGTTTGTAGTCACCCCGAATCCTACCCATAACAGCTATGTTAAGTTAGGCCCTAAAGCCCATACTGGTTATTATGGTTTCAGGACTGTATATTACAACAGAATTCACGTCAGTGAGTTAGGGACTATTAAAGTTCCCTATGCTGATGAACAGTTCTTGACTCAAGTTCTGCCTAAGATCAATATCAAGTATGGTATTTTGATTAAGCCTGAGGATGTCTACGAACAGATTATTGCACCTCCTGCTAACCCTGGAGATGATATTCTCTTAGACCTTCAGTTCAGACCTGAGTCTTTGGTGTTCTATGGTGGTGATAAGATCATCATCGGTACTAACGATCCGAGTATCGAATTCGATTCTCCTATCAATCTTCCGTTCACCAATGAGACTGTGTTCTTTGTTCACAGTACTTATCCTGCTGGTGGACAGCTTTATACTGAATATAGCTCAGTGGCTTTGGCTAGCGATTACATTCGTCAACGTAGTGCAAGAATCTACAGTGACGCCGATGATATCTTCACCAGAGGTGCCAAGGCTAAATTGACAGAAGATCAGTACGCTAAACTCAAGGATGTACTTCCTTTTGTGAGTACTTGGACTGTAAATGACGGTAAAGCTATTCGTGGTTTAAACATCTTTGGAGACGTTTTAGAGCTTGATGCAGGCGGAGAGAAGTGGACATTCATTTCGAACGCTCTGGGGCTGTCTGGTAGCGTTCCAGAGGCTACCCTGACTACTCTTAAGAACCGTCCAGTCTTCAAACGTGGTGTACAGACTACCAATGGGGATATCTTTGTTCTCAAACGCGATGACATTGGTAATGCTGTTGAAGTTTTGAAGTCTACCGATAACGGTTTGACTTGGACTATCAATCCTCTCACCCCTGGTGATGAACAGTTTAGCCGTTATAGTCTTTGGGACGACACCAAGATTACAGACATGGTTGCTGTAGGTACTAAGGTCTATATGTTAGTGTGGGGTGTTGAGCCTTACTCTAATGGTCCTACTACTGATATGCTTCCACCTGCCGTCGAAGAATTTAACACCATCACTGGTGAGTCTAAATTCTATCCGATTGGTGATCGCAAGATTCGTGGACTGGAATATGGCTTAGTACTTGATCATGGTATCATCAAGTTCGTTAACTCGAACAACAATGATGGTGCAGCTCCTGATCTGGTAGCTATGTTCTCTACTGAAGTAACCAAGACTCCAGTTGCCCTTTATTATCAATTGGGTGCAGAGACTTACGATGGCATGATCATTCCTAAGACTGATCTTGAACCTGAAGCTCTTCGCAATGGTTACTATGACATCACTGGCTATAAGCAGAAGTTAGTTAAATCAGCTAACTACATGTTGGCTGTTGATATCATTTCTAGAATCGATTCGAATGAAATTGACTTCGAGTTGTTCATGAATAGTAACGAGAGGACAGAGAATGGTTTCTTCAATCATGGTGTTGAAACTTTTGCTACTGTCATTGGGGCTGCTGGGATTAGTAAGTGGTCTGCTACTACTTCTAAGCTTGGCTATGGTACTACTCCTAAGTTCTTGACTGTTGATCATAAGGGTCTTCGCTCAAGCTACATCCTCCAAGGTGAAGTAGGTCTGTTCAGATCTAAGTTCAATGAAAGTTCCACTGGTTACTTTACTCCGACTTTTGAACATCTCTTCAAGAGCGGTGCACAGACCGGTTACAACTTACATTCGGTGACTGCTGGCGGTCAACATGTACCTATCAAGGTAATGGAATATGTCACTGGTACTAATACACTGACGGCTATTCACAATACTGAGGAAGACAAAGATCTGATCAGTTACAGCTTCATTACTAAGAAAGATACTGGTGAACGTGGTTGGTACGTTGCAGACGCTATTAATAAACCATTAGTAGCCCGTACTTTCGATCCTCTGTACGGTCACATGGGTAAGATTCCATTGGTTGTTGCATCGATGGAAGGTAACATCTTTGTTTGGTCACAAAACGGTAGAACGATTCATGTGTCTGAAGTTGGTGGTAAGATCTGGAAGCCATACGCTTCTACATTGACTTACTACATCGATGGACATGAGAAGTTTGATGGAACTGCTAACTTGGCTCTCAAGCCTGAGTTCTTTAAATCAGCCAGTCTCAAGAACAACAAGTTGATCTTCGAAATTGGTTACTCTAATAGTTTCCAAGTGATCAATCCAGAAACTCGTGAACTCAATGAAGTGATCGAAGTCAAGGATACAGTTCTGTATGAAGTGGATGCTGCTGACCCTAGAGATGAAGCAATCCAATTCAACTCTGTCTACAGCGCTAGAGGTATGAACGTACTGAGTAACTTCAGTCCTCGTAAACTACTGGCTTGGGATACTGACACTGATAACGGTGTGTTAGCTCTGGCTAACTACAGCAGCAGTAGAGATACCCCATTTACTGAATCCGTTAACATGGATCAAGTGAATGCTGACATTATTGCTGATCCTGATTTCAAGATTACCATTGCCGATTATGACTTAGTGTACATTGGTCTGAAGCATGTAGCTATCGTTAAGAATGATAGTAACTTCTTCAAGATGTATGCAGTTAAGGAAGACGACACAGTAGTGGTCTCTGACATGTCTGATTCTGGTGATGCACTTTATAACTTCACTCCTAGAGTCTCTACGCATCTGTGGGATTACACTGATGACGTTGACCTCTACACCCCTTACATTGTTCTGGGTGCTAAGGAAGTGATCCTGTTCGAACGTGTCGATGTGGATGGTAACTATAGCGTTACTCGCCATGCTTTGACTATTCCGAATAACAACAGTGCTGACTTGCAGATCATCCCGATGCTTAATGATAACCGTAGAGATATCTTGGTTTATCAAAAGGGTAACGGTATCTTTAAGTTTAACTATACTTGGGACAATATCGAACGTGTATCCACGGTTGGTTTGACCAAGGTATTCGATTTAGCTGGTATCAGTGACACGGACTTCATCACGGGTTGCTATGTGGATTCTACTCCGGTTGAGCCATATGGTGAAGTGAAGGTTCCTGTTATTCCTCCAAGAGGTACTTTACTTGACACGGTTTGCCGTGGTGTCAATAAAGTCGGTATCTATGCTGACGGTAAGCTCGGTAAGTATGAAGCCGTTATTGAAACTAACAGTGTTGATTGCGGTTATATTCCACCTGTCCCAGGTGATGTCGAAGATGGTGGTGCTAACGTTAACGCAGGAGGTTAATTAAATGGCCACAGCTAGTAATCCTAGTAATGATAGCGTTGAACTAAAATTCAAGCTACCACCGGGTATTACTAGCGCTACGGATCTACAGATAGTCCTCACCAATAGTCTTGGTGAGGCTATCACTGATGCAGAACCAGCTATTAGCATTGAGGGTAGCACCTACGCTACCCTCTCTTCTAATATGCGTTTTACGGTAGCGCAAGGTAAACGCCGAGTCAACCTCAGATTAAGATTCAAGAGAATCATTGAGGGTAATAGTAACGTAGTTGTCAGTGTCGTTCCTATTACAAATAAAGCTTGGTTTTTAGAGACAGCATTTAGAACCAATCTGATTTTTAGAGATAGCTTCATTGTAAATACTTTCACCAAACCAACTACCCTGATCATCGCTGAGAAGGATGTTGGAGAGGTTGATTGTAATTTCAGCTATCCATTACAACACGACTTAAGTCTTCAGATTCGTATTGCACACATCACTACGAATAGTACCAACGTTAATAATCTTCAACTGAGTGTTGATGGTGGTGTTGGCTGGATTGACTTAGGATCGAATAAGACTATAACGATCCCTAAAGGTATCTCGACATTTAAGTTGAGGATACCTACACTGGATGACAAAGTAGTAACTACAGCAGACAAGCGTTTTGAGATTATCTTCGCTGAACAAACTGCGCCAGAGACTACTAACATCAATACCAATAACAAGATCACAGTCAGTATCCGTGATACTTCTGATATTCCGTACGGTACTCTGATTAGAAACTACTGTATTGGTTTGGATCTGTGGGGTTTGTATGCCAATGGTACTGGGGGGACTTACACTGAATTGATTAAGATAGATAGCTTTGATTGCGGATTCACCTATCCACCGGCTGGTACTGTCTTAGTTACTTTCTGTGCGGGTACTACTAGAGTTACTCATATTGCCGACGGTAATGGTAACTATACCAAGCGTATTGATGGATACGATAGCAGCCTCTGTACGGACAGTTATGGTAATAGACCTATCACGACTACCGTTACACCTACAAAGCTCACTGGTAGCGGTAAGGACGGCTCAGTAAAGCTTAACGTAACAGGTAATGTCTTTACGGGTTTGAATAGAGACCAAGCATCTACTAGTTTCAGAACTATGTATGGTAAATGGTACTTCGAAGTTGAACTGTATTTACCTCAACGTGTTCACAAGGCAATCTCATTAGGCTTTGCCACTGAATTAGCTAATCTGAATAACATTGTTGGTAGTGATAAAGAAGGTTGGAGTTACCAAACTGTCGAAGAACGTAAGTTCACCAACAACGTTAAGAACGCATATGTTGGTCGTTTAGAGGTTAAAGACAAAGACGTTATCAGTGTTCTTTTAGATAATGAAAAGACTACCTTTAGCTTATGGTTAAATGGCAGGGACTTAGGTCCAGTCTTCAATAATCTATCTAAAGAACGTTTGATGTTTGTCATTGGTGCGAGAGATGATTCTTGGGCTTATGTGAACTTTGGTCACAGAGGTTTCAAGTACACTCCACCTGCTGATTTCTATCAGGGTTTCGGTGAGATTCCTAATCCACCATTAGAAAAAGATACACTCATTAGAACTTACTGTGAAGGTAAGACTTTAGTTAGTGTGTTTGCTGATGGACGAGGCTCTACCTATACGACTAGAAAAGACAATAGTGTTGATTGTGGATGGGTCGATCCTAAGCCACCAAAAGGAACTATTCTCAGTTATTTCTGTAAGGGTCTTCATAGATGGAAGATGGTTGCAGACGGTAACAGTGGTAGCTACGAACAATTCCACGAATACAATTCACCGGATTGCGGTTACACAAAACCTGTCATCGTAGGTAACTTCACACCTACTATCTGGGATAGAACTAAAGCACACAACTACACTACGTTTGATGTCTCAATGACTCAGGCCGATTTCAAAGGCAAAGTCTATACCGAGCATAACGTAGATCACGGTATCTGGTATGTTGAATTTACTAGATGGGATGCTAAGTCCTATATCGGTATCTACAACGACAACAACTTCTTTAACTCTCCTTTGCTTACTGGTTTCTTTGGTTTCGATCCAAGTACTGGTACTGTGATACGAGAGGATGGAAGTACTACCAAGATCTCTGATCCTATTCCCGCTAACAAGATAATCGGTATTAGCTTAGACTTTAAGAAACAAGAGTCGTGTATTTATATCGATGGTGTAAAAATAGGCACCATAAAGACAGGGCTTAACTACCCTGCCGATGTTAGTAAGAAATATGGTTTCGCTGCTTGTACTAAAGACAATACTATCTCCAGTATCGTAAAGGCTAACTTTGGTCAGTTGATCTTCTCGAATAGTGTTCTAGATCATGTACCTGGTTTTGGCCCTAGTCCTACAGTCTATCCTAAGCGCGGCACTCCGTTACACGAGTTCTGTAAAGACTGGGAACTATGGACTATCTATGCAGACGGTAACGGTGGTAACTATAGTGTTCTTAAAAAGATAGATAGCGTAGAGTGTGGTTGGTATCCCGATCCTCCTATTGGAACTGTCTTAGATGAGTACTGTATTAACTTCGATAGAGTACAAAAGATCGCTACTGGTAATTATGAGTTTAAGATCGTAATTATCCAAGCTAACAGTAGACAATGTGGATATGTGCCTTACGGTGAATTACTGGAATGGTACTGCCAAGGCTACACTAAGTTAGGTAAGTATTCTAACGGTGCAGGTGGATTCTATATTGCAATTGTTGAGTACGACTCTGTCGATTGCGGTAGTCCAATTATTCCTGCCGGTACTGTTCTTCGTGAGTTCTGTGCTGGTTACACCAAAGTACAACACAAAGCTGACGGTAAAGGTGGTTACTATAGATTCGTTGTTGAAGAGAATAGTCCGTCTTGCGGATATGTTCCACCTACTTCAAACGGTCAAGATATCTTAACACCTACCATGTGGAAGATCCCTGGTAGTAATAGTACTGTTATTTTATCTAATGGTAGAAGAGATGCTAGTGCACTTAAACGTGACGGTGTTCAAACCGAATATAGCACCATTTTCGGTAAATGGTATTTTGAAATTACAGTGTTCATTCCAGCAGAGGTTCAGAAGGCTCCTGCTTTAGGTGTCAGTACTGTCAATTACAATCCAGCTAACTGGTTGGGTAGTGATAGATACAGTTGGGCATGGTGGACACACGAAGGTACTAAATATACCAACGATAGTCAAGGTTTCTATAACCAAGGATTGAAACTAAAAGACAAGGATGTAGTCAGTGTTCTCATTGATTTACAAGACAACAGTAAGATAGAGTTCTGGGTTAACGGAGTACCAATTGGTGTTCTCTATGACAACCTTCCTCAACTTACTCCTTTGTACTTTACGTTCAATGCTGTAAATGATAGTTATCTGTCTGCAAACTTTGGACAGAATGCTTTTAAGTATCCAGTTCCTACTGATCATTATCCTGGCTTTGGTGTATTGAAGAATCCACCACCCGCTAGAGGTACTTTACTTACTACCTATTGTAAGGAATTCGAACAATGGGGTGAGTATGCTGATGGCAGATTTGGTACTTACGATGCTAAGATAAAAGACAATGCTAGGGAGTGTGGTTGGACAGACCCAACACCACCTACTGGTACTATCCTTGGCTACACTTGTGTGGGATACGATAGATATGCTATCGTGGCTGATGGAGCCGGTGGCTCTACGAATCAGTTGATTGGTATTAACCATAAAGACTGTGGTTATGTGCCTCCTCCTCCACCTGAGATGACTACTGCGTATTTCGATAAAGCTTTTGCTGGACCAGATACGTGGGTTGAAGAAGATGAAGTTACTGCAACCATTCAAGGTGTTATCACTAGTGCTGATAACAACTACTCTGGTTTGTGGTACTATGAAGTAGAGATCAAAGATCTTAATACTATCATTGGTATTACAGAGACTAAGACTAATTACAGTCAAGCCCCTGGTAGATTAGCTACTAGTTTTGGCTGGGCCATTGGTAAGAACCTATTCATCAAGAATGGTGTTGAAACTCCAATGACAAAGGAAGTACCTGTAAAGGTTGGAGACGTAGTTGGTGTTTATCTCGATTACGTTAATGAGAAGATGAATGTTACTGTTAACGGAAACGTTATCGCTTATACATTCCCTTTCCCTACTCCAAGTAATACTTACTATCTTGCCTTTGGTAATTATGATCCTACGAAGAGTACAACAGTAAAAGTACGCTTTACTCCTGAGAGTATTTCAACAGTAATCTCCGCTGATTATCAAAAAGGCTGGGGTACACCAAGAACAAGACGTACTAAGAAATATACATTCAATACTTATTACTGTACTGGTACAACACGTTACAGAAGACTGCATGATGGTAACGGTGGATACTTCGGTGAGATATTCGAAGTAAACTCTACAGCTTGCGGTTACGTTCCTCCACCAGCAGCAGGAACCATTCTAGGTTACTACTGTGTGGGTGTTGAACGTTGGAAGCGTGTGGCTGATGGTGTGGGTGGATCTACTAATGAACTGGTGGAGCCTCGAAGCACTATTTGTGGTTATAAACCCTTTGGTACGCTCTTGAGTATATACTGTGATGGCTTCGATAAATATGGAGTCTATTCGGATGGTGAGTTCGGTTCTTATAATGAATTGATCCAAACGAATAGTAGAGAATGTGGATATGATGATGGATCTGGTGGGACTACTGAGCCCGGTTCAGGACCAGAGTTAGATCCTAATTTACCTCCTAATGACATCGATGGTCTTATTTATAATCGTGCTTTGGTTGGCCATGATGGTTCTTTAGTCTATAAAGATCCTATCAAGCAACCTAAGTCTTTCGAGAAACATGGATTAATTAGGCCAATACAGGTATCGTACGATGACTATTAATATCAACAAAGATGTTGGTTCTAAAAGTAATATCACAATTAAAGGACTGGGGGACCCCGGTCCTTTTTCTTTTGCTATTATCAAGGGAAGCCTCCCCACAGGAACCACATTCGATCAAGCAACTGGTGAGATAAAGGGTAACTTTTCTCAGAAGGGAGATTTCGATGTTACGATTGCTGGTAAGAAGAAAGACCGTATCCAGGGGTCAGAAGACTTTACTTTCAAAGTCACAGACTGGACATTACATAGAACTGATTTCAAATCACTGGTAGATAACAATAATCTATCTTGGACTACCTCTGGAACAGTTACTAAGATTCTCACTGATCCTGGGATTTTTGATGGTGAGTGTTATGAAGTCAATGGTAGACTTACGATTAATCTACCAGAAGCTATTGGTACTAGAGACTTTGAAATAGATTACATTTTCAAACCCATTAATAACGGGACTGGTGACACCTACGGTCGTATCTTAATGATAGGACCTAATAGTACATCAGGTATGTTCTACTTCTGTAGAAACAATAACTTAGTACCACCAACAATTCTGTTTCAATACTGTCCTAATGGTAGTACTTCTTACGCCAATATTTTTCCTAGTGTAAGCAATCCACTCATTAATAACGACTGGAACCATATTCTCTTAGTTAGAAAGAATGGTGTATTGACTTACTTCCTCAACGGTGTAAGAGAACAAGAAGGTTCTTTCACACTCAATATGGATAGAAGAGAAATCTATATCGGTGCTAACAATAGTAACACTGAGAAGTTCTATTGCAGAGTGAAGCGTTTACAGATTAGAGTGTATGATAACACGCACTTTATGAATCCTACTTTGGTTACTGATATCTGGAGATATAAGTTAACCGAGAGAGTTAGATATTTCTTGAAATCAACCGAAAGAAATAACTACTTGGTAGAATGTAACTTTGCTGGAAATTACACTACCAGAGTTAAGGAAGGTCATTACTTACCTACTGGTTTGACTCTGAGAAGTAACAGAATTACTGGTAACAGTGATTTAACAGATAATCTTTCAACCACCATTGAGTTATTGGTGAATGGTGTTGTTAATGATGAAGTAACAATTAACATCATTGATATCGGTAAACCATATCGACTGTTCGAACTTCCAATGATTGGTGCTGAAAACGATATCGTTTTTGGTGATACACAATCAAGACAATGGACTAGACGTGGTGACGTTAAGGTTGTTAAAGATACTGATAACTTCAGAGATTTAGTAGCGACTTACTTTGATGGTGCTGGTGACACACTGTCGTTTACAAGTGATGACTTTGCTCTAGGTTATGATGACTTCTGTTATAGCTTTTGGTTAAAGCCTATTGCGAATGGTGGTACTGTCAGCAGTCGAAGAATTATTAACCATGGCGTTAATACTGGTACTGGTACATTCATTCTCTATAACGGTTACGACAACGCAGGTCCAAATATTACTCTGTACCTTTTGTTAAATGGTAGTTGGGTGTCCACTTTGACACCACAGGCTATTAAGTTAAATAGTGATGTTTACAACCATGTCGTCTTAGCTAGAAAAGATAATACTTGGCGCTTGCTAGTGAATGGTAAAGTCGTTCTAGAATCTTACTACGTTTTCAATGTGACAGCTAAGGGTGTCTACATTGCCGGTAATGATTCTAATACTGAAAACTATCGAGGTAATTACTTCGATATGAAACTGTCACGTTATACGTTGGATTATTGGGCACCCTTTATTCCACCAGTGATAACAAAATGGTCTACTCAAGATATCAGTATTGTTGAGCAAATCAACACCGACATTCGTAGATTATTTAAAACGACTTGGCCTTATGAGGGTGTAACCTATAAAGTCAAAGATACTAGTGCGTTGCCTTTAGGTATTTCCTTGGCTGCTAACGGTACTTTAACTGGAACAGTTACTAACGAAGGTATTGGTGAGACTATTATTGAATGTTACATCAATGGTACTTTAAACCATACTGCTAAATTGACATACGACATTATGGTTAGTGCTAAGAGTCGCTTCTTAACACACAGCATAAAAGCATCAGCTAACAGTGCTGATGGTTTGAAGATTGTAAAGAGTTCTAATACCATAACCACAACGTCAGTGTCACCGACTATGACTGAGGTCGGTCCCATGCTCTCTTTGGAATTTAAAAATCCATACACTGCATATGACTCCGTAATATCCATTCCAAATGCAGAAGCTGTATTGACAAACAAAGCTTTCTGTATGGAAGCTGAGATCTATTTCAATGGTGGCAATTCAACCGTTGGTAGAAGTAGAACATCCCCTACTTTCGGACAGCCGTTATTCTCTAAGTCCTATAATGGGGCTAGCGGTGAGCAAGGCTTCGCTATCCAGGAGAGTAATGGAGTCTATGTTCTAGGATTATTTACTAGTGGAGCACATTCCAATCCACTGAACGTTAATGTTCCTATTACATTTGATACTAGTAAGAGAAACCACATTGCCTTCACTTACGATCTCGATAAATTGAGATTCTTTTTGAACGGTACTTTATTACAAGCGGTTGACTGGCCTGGAGGATGGTCTAATATCTCCACTCAGAATCTTGAAATTGGTCAGCAGTTTGTTTATTCATATCCTGGGTGGTTTTCTGCTTTCACTGGTTTCATAGATAATTTTAATCTCTATCAAGGTAATGCTATCTATACCAAAGATTTCATTCCAGAGATTAATAAAGCTAACCTTTATCCAGAGTTCCCAATTGTGGAGCCTAATAAAGCTTATAAGGGTTCACTCGTAGGCGTTAACGGCCACACTGTAAGTATCTTAGCTGGTTCTTTACCTCCTGGTTTAACTTTGTCCGCAGACGGTAAAATCACTGGTATTTGTACAGTTACGAATGGTGATTATCCGATTACACTTACGGCAGTTAAAGGTACTACGATTGAGAATATTAATGTCAATCTGACAATTGCTCAATATATCTTAGATCTTAATCTCAATAATACCATCACAAATGGTACTCTAATTGATAATCGAGGAAACGTCTTCACTGTAAATGGTACTCCAACCATTCAGGCAGATACAAGCTTCGCTTCAGGAAGATCTATTTACTTTAACGGTACTGACTCTTACTTGTCCATTACAGCAGATAAAATCTTTAAGTTAAGTAAATCAGATTTTGTTATAGAGTTTGATTTCAAAGCAACTACCGAACCATTAACTAATGGTGGTAGCTACCCTGGTATTATCAGTCAAAGAGCTGATGCTTCTTCTCAACATGCATTTTCTGTTTGGTTGGCTACTGGATATTCAACTGGTGGTAATGATAAAATACCTTACGATCTTAACAACAAGATGTCTGTTGGTATTTCGACAACGACAGTGGGTTCTGTAAACGTAGCTGGCTCAGTCGAATGTTCAGGAAGAGGACTGGAAAAGAACAAGGTCTACAAAGTTAAGTTTGTAAGATCAGGTACAACGATCAGGTTATATGTAGATGACAGATTAATGGAATCTGTTGCAATACCTGCTGATTACACTCTTTTCAATAGTAATCAAAATCTAATGATTGGTTGTTTGAACAACACTTCGATTACTAATAGATTGTTCAATGGTTATCTGGGTAGCTTGAGGATTTATGTCCCCAATAGTGCTGATCTCTTTAGTACCAATATTAAGCCAGAAAACATTGTAAGTTGGTTTGATTTACAGAACTCCACATCTGGATCTATTGTTGATTTCAATAGTAACAATGTTTGGACACAGGGAGTATCTGGTGTAGTTGTTAACAATGGTGAATTGATCTTCAATGGTTCTTCGCATTTACAAACGACTGCTAGTAATGATTGGAATTTAGGTGCTTCTTCTTTCACAATGGAATATGAAGTTTACTTTGATTCTACTAATAATCAAACTTTCCAAGGTCTGTTAAATAAACGTAACGCTACCGATAACCGCTGTTCGTTCAGCACTATGTTTAATAATAGTACTGGTTCCGGTAATTACAATAACTTCCTCTTTAACTTAAATAGTAGTGGTTCAGAGTACTCTTCATTGATTGGTGAAGTTAAAACTCCTATCACGAAAGATAAGTATATTAAGATTTCTATTACTAGAGCTTATAAGAAACTATATCTCCACATTGATGGTGTTCTGGCGCAACAAATAGATGTACCTGATAACGTCATGTTCTGGACTACTCAAGACCCTGTTGTCTTAGGTGTTCTCAATAGTGGTTCTAAAACAGATAGATATTTCAAGGGTAAGATTAGACACTTCAGAGTCTTGAAAGGTGTTGCTCTCTATAATACAGAGTCATATACTGAGTTCAAGGACGCAGATAAACCTGCTGGAAGTTCAGCTTTCACTCCGAATAGCTTGGCTAATAAACCGGTTATCTACTTAGATTCATCCAGAGCAACTTTTGCTGGTGACAACACCGTCACTAACTGGATTGATATAAATAACTTACATACCTTTGATACCGGAGTAGTTGCCAGAAGACCGATAGCTTCACCTGATAAACTCAACAACATGAGTACTATCAGATTCGATGGTAGTAAGGCTTTATATAACAATACTAGGTCTGCTAATTCTATCTTTAGAAAAACCAGTTACATGTGGGGTTTACTTGTCTTCAAGAAAACTACAGTCGACATTGGTGACACAGATAGAATTATCTTTGGTGCTTACACTGGTAGTAGTGGTTATGAACGTTTTGGTTTAAGAAGTAATTACAGCTCTAACTGGAACGGTATGAATTTCCGAAACAAGTTTAGTACTGGCTCCAGAGTGGCCGACAGTGGTGATTGGATCGGACGTACACATTCTACTACTTTAGATACAGATTGGATCATTGCTTTGACAATGGTAGATTTTGTAAGTGGTAAGAATTACATGATACTTAATGGTGTTAAGGAAGAATACCCACTACCTCTTACTGGTATGACACCAGATACAGATAGTGCTCATTACCTGGCTCTTGGTAATCATCCAGATGGAAGTAGCCTTAGCTATGGATTCATTGGCGATATAGCTACCTTTATCTCAGGTAATCGTTCCTTATCTTCAGATGAAATGGATAAGCTAGTAGGATGGGCTGCGCACAATTATGCGTTGACTAGATTACTTCCTAATGATCATCCATATAAAAATACAGCACCGACTACAACTGACAAATACGATCCTTACTATGAGAACGTTTACGCACTGTTCCCATTTGAAAGCGATTTGTTAGATGTCAAGGGCAACACATGGACCGTTGAAGGTACTCCAGCTATTAGCCAAGAGAAAGCCACTTTGGGTAACTCTTCGGCAAAGTTCACTGGAACGAGTTCCTCTATCTATGCTAACTCTGTCATTAGAAACTACGAGATGTTTACTATTGACTTCTGGGTACATATCCTGAGTGATGCTACCGGTCAATATGGCCACGCAATAGTTGGACAATCCGGTAATGGTGGTGCTCAAGATCAATTTATATCTATTGATTTCAATAGTAGTAATAGTAGAAAAGCGACCCTATCTAGACAAAGTGGTTTGAGTGTTCCATTCGATATGAAGTCTAGTTTAAATGTTGTCGATAATCAATGGAATCACGTTGAGTTTTCTTTTGATGGAAAGACTTTCAGACTATTCATTAATGGTATTCTTGATTCTATTTTAGACAATACCTTAGGGTGGCAAGATACTGGTTTACCATTTAGGATTGGTAGAAATTACAATCCTGGTTATCCACAATACGTGACTGGTCTCCAAGGTTATCTGAAGTACTTCAGAATTACTAAGGGTATCGTTAGACATAAAACTAACTTCCAGCCGCCTACAGATGTAGCGGATTACAGAGTTAGAACTAATAATATTACCAATAGAGATTTCAGATCTCGTGCACTGGAATTACAACCTTTTGGCTATTGGCCACTTGATGATAATTCTGGTACTAAAGCTAGAGACATTAGTGGTAATGGTTTCCATGGTGATATTACTTGGGGTACTCCTGTTTTCAATGGAGGCAGATTAAAGCCAGGTAGTAGTAAATCAATGGGGTTCTTGACAGGGACTACTTGTGTACAAGTACCAATCGCACAAGCTGGTTCATTGATATCAGGTCTTGATCAGACCGGTAAAGAATTTACAATCATTTATTTATATAAGAAAACGTCTAATACTTCCCAAAACAGAGGTATTCATGGTTTCACTGATCCTGGTGCCGGTAGTGCTGCAATCAGAGCCATTTTTAATGGAAATTTAGATGCTTCTGCTGGTAGTGTAAATATACCTGCGTTGGCTATAAATGATACGCAATTTGTTGCCTGGAAGAAAGATTTCAAGGCCGGTAAATATAAAGCTTTATCTAATGGTATCTGGTATGAATCATCACAAAACGTAAATGTTAGTTCTACAGGAAGTAGCTTTACTTATCCTCTGATGTTCCCAGGATCGGGTGATTCGAGTTATACCCATTATCCAGCGTTGGGTTATATGTCAGATGTAATGATTTTTAATAAAGCATTGTCTGACTCTCAAATTGAAGAACTCTACAATTTATTAGATAGACCTGCTGTTCTCCCAGATAAGGAAGAACTATCAGCGAGTAATTTGAAGATGTTCTTAAGTGGTAACTCATTGGACTTCGAGTCTAGTGAAAACTTCTTACCTATTACAACTGAAGGAACTGTTTCTATAGTTCCTAACGGTGGTAAAGATACTGACTCTATTAAGTTTGTAAATGGTTCAGCTTTAGTCTTTGATTATCCAGATGTATTCAATTTGGGTAACAAACCTTTTGCTGTTGAGTTTGATGTGAAACTTACTGCTGGTTTTGGATCGGTCAACGGAACTGAACAAGCTCCAATCATTACAAACATTACCAACACGAATGGATTAAATTACGAGTGGTTTGTAGGCATCGGTAATGCGTATATTAAATTGTATTATGGTACACGAGGTAGCGGTTACTCAGAGGTTACTTTACTGTTCCCTGACAATACTACGTTATTGCCAGGTACTAGATACACTATCGTATTACAAAGAGATACTGAGAATAAAGTATCTTGCTACCTTAATGGTAAACGTGGTACTAAATATAAATTCACCCCGTGGGGTTCCTCTCCTGTTCAGGGTGCTGAAACAGAAGGCTTCCATACTCTAACGGTAGATTTTGGTAATATCGGTAAACCTATACGAGTCGGTAATTTCCTTGGAAGTTATCAACTTCAAGGTGAACTCTCTAACCTGAAGGTTTACATTGGCCAACATTTGTATAACAACAATACTTACTCTTTACCTAATGCTCCTGATAGGAATCAGTTTAGGTACTACAAGATGAATATTGTTTCACCTATGGTATCTTGGACTGAACTCCAAGAAATGGAACTTGCAACAACCGTAAACGGTAAGGATGTAACAACTCCTGCAACTCCAGTAACTGCTATAGGTTATTACAGTAACGGTGCTGAGGTGATGAAACCTGAAGGCTTGGTGGATAACAATCTCACCGATCCAGATAAAGGTTCATGGTCTCATTCTAATTCAAGCTATCCTCAATGGGTAATGTTCGACCTTGGTTCTGCTCTGAGACTCGATGAAATTCGTATCATGGGTAGAAACAAATCAGGTTACTTCGATAGAGGCCCTAAGCAGTTTGAAATGCATGGAAGTAATGACAATTCTAATTGGTCATTACTGAAGACATTCAATACTGTTGATTCTTACAAGTCCTTGACTTATAAGAGATATAGAATGGCTCCTATAAAGTATCGTTACTACAAATTAGAAATATACGACACCGAAAATGGTGGCGGATACTCAGGTATTGGTAGAGTTTTATATGGTTTAAGTAACGCAATACTTACCACTAGTCTGAATACTAAGGTAAGTGTTAGTTCCTTCTATCCGGCTAATCCTGCTAGTAACTTAATAAAGAGTAATGATCCTCAGAACGGTGATGATGCTTGGGCGTCGTCAGATCAGACTTTACCGCAATGGATAATCCATGACTTCGGTATAGCTACTGAGATCGATCAACTCAGAATGATCCCGCAATTAAGTCCACATAGCCAACGAGGTCCTAAGTTCTTTAGGCTCCTTGGTAGTAACGACAACATTGTCTGGGATAAGATAAGAGACTTCACTAATGTTACTGGCTGGTCCAGTGGTACATGGAAATCTTTCAGTTTAGCTGAACAAGATGAAGATAAGTCAACAGTGGCTTTACTTCAACTCAATGAAGCTGCTGGAACAACCACTTTGGTTGACTCTACTGGCTTAAGAAATTGGACAGTAAACCATGGAACATTAGGTAACGGTGTATTAACATGTTCTCAGAATTCTTTCGAAACTAATGCGTTAACTCCGACTAATCCTACGGATTTTGCTTTCGGTAAAGACCCATTCACTTTCGAATTCCTGCTCAAGCCTACTAAGATTACTGCAAACTACGGTGATTGTATAATCTATTGGCAAGATGCTAATAGTGGTAGTGGTTTAGGAATCATGATATCTGGGGACGGATATTTAGAGATAAGGAACTCTCTAAATAATAGAGGAACTAAAAGAGTAACAATAGATACTACTAAAGTTAATCATATTGCTATTTGTAGAGTTGGTGGTACAGTGTTCATCTCCTGTAATGGAGTGACTGTTTCCATGCAATTTGACCTTGGTAATATCACCAGTACTTCAGACATTGGTGTAGCTCGTGGCGGAAGCTATGGCTATATTGGTACTGTAGATGCTGTTCGTATAAAGAGAGGTGTCGCACTCTACACTGGTACAAGTTACAAAGTACCATTGACACTTAAGTAAACGTCATAAAAGATTCACTAGTACCCTTTAGGTAGGGGCTAGTGAATCTTATGCTGTGCTTTTGAAGCATTATGGAAGAATTAAGAGGTTACGAAAAATGGCAACTTTACCTGTGAAATGGTTCGATTGGAGGTTCCATGGCTTGCCTGGTTTATCAGGCACTCCAGGATCTCTTTCAACGATTTTAGATGCAGTCCTGGTTAATGGATTTGGTGACACTAAAGTAGTCACAATTAACGTTTTAAATAAGAAGGCTACCTTCATCTTACAAGATGGAGTGAAGTTCTTTAAGAAATCTGTCATTAAGATTACAGGTTTCACTAACCAAGCTCTCAATGGTGAGTATCGTGTAGATGAATCCGATACTGGTAAGCTTACTATTACATTAGATGTACCTGATGGACAATTAGAGAACACCAATATTAACATCCTTGTTAAATACGCACCGCTTGGCTGGTTCAAGCCGTTTAGCGGGGTGTCCAGAGGTATTTATAAACCATCTCCTGCTGATGCTTTAAAGTGGATGTTCTATATAGATGATACCACTGCTCAAACTGCGGAAGTCCGCATTATGGAGAATGCTACTTCACTAGATAACCACATAGCTGGAAGACCCTATAACAATACTCTAAGATGGATGAAGGCTTATAACGCTAACACGACTGTACGTCCTTGGTCTATCATTGGTGACGGGTATTGTTTTTACTTCAAATGCTCATCGATGAATAACGCTAATGAAATCTCCGCAGGAGGAGAGACATTACAACAAGGTTGCGTTATGTTTGTCGGCGAGGGAGTTAGACTTTCTAACAAACCAGATCCTTTTGCAATATATTTGACTGGACAACAAAACAAAGGTAGTCTATCTTCATATGTAGGCGATATCTTTGCAGCTTATACAGGAACAATTTATGCTCTCCGTCACGCTAGTGGTGCGAAGACTGATGCTTCTATATTAACGACAGCGAGAGGTGGCACTGGACCATGGCAAGGTTTTGATAACAGTTACTTCTATACCGACGACAATGTAGTGCAATTATTTACTGATAATTATTTTTATGGTAACGATAGAAGAATGACTAAGATACCTGGTGTTGTAACATGTAATTCTTTTAGACGTTACGATACTTTCGATTTCTTCTGCGAAGCTAAAGACAACAACATGAGTAGAGATTTAATCTTCATGAGAAGCTCAACTACACACTATCCTTATAATACATCGGACCGTGGTTATTTCTTTGATATCACGGGGCCTTGGAGATAAGACATGGCGGATATTCAAGTAAAATGGTATCACTCGATGATGAGAGGGATACCAATAATGAACGGACAAGTTGGTAGACTTATCACATATCTCGATGCTGTACTGGTTAATGGGTTTGGACAAACTACTGTAACTACCGCTAACGTAGTAGATGGTATATTGACTCTAAACATTACTAACAGTGAGACGTTTCAGAAGTATACTGTAGTTAATATTACTGGCGATGATCAATTAAAAGGAGATCATCGTGTTATTGAGTCAGCCAATACTTACATTAAGATTGCACTTAACATACCAAATCAAACCTTTACAGGTACTTTTTATGTTAAGTATGCTTCATTGGGTTGGAGTAAGCTGACGATGGCAGCACAACCTAATATGGCACTCTATGTTCCAAAAAGCTCATATAGTGGTTTTAATCTTGCTGTAAACGATACCTATGGATCTGCTGCTTTCGTTAGGATTTGTAGAGGAGCGACTAATCCAGCGAACTTTGCCGATTTCAATACACTAATAGATTCTGTTCCCATCTATACTAGTGCAACTGATCGTTCTTATTGGGCTAAGAATTACACTAATAACACAGCTACTACGGCCAACTTCCTCATTGGTGATGGTAGTACCATTTACTACCAATGGGGTCAGACAAACGGTACTAATGGTTACGATAATCTACGCACTGGTAAGATGGTAGGTTGCGGCGATATTATTAGGTATATGGAAGAGGATACGTTGTCTGCTTTCTTAGTATGTGGAATGATAGCTGCCTCGTCTTTACCAAGTCTAAGTAGTTCTTCTATAAGACAATCTATGCAGGTAATGTCCACTTTAAATTCCTGGAATGATGGTGCAGGCCACAGTACTTTCTTAGGAAATGTACGTGGTGAAAAAGGAAACGATACAGCTTTCAGAACACCAGACGGTCCCTTTTTTGGTTCATGGTCAGGATATGGAACCAACTGGGTTGATTGGGCTGTTAATGGTACTGGATTAGAACTCAATAAACTACTAGCTTGTAGTGAGAGAGTAGTACGCGGAGAATATCCTGGTATTTATACGCTTCCATTTGATTTTGGAGGTGTTGACGATATGCTCATTGAAGAAGGATCTGGCGATATGGCTGGTAGGTTGATTATGTTTAAATGCATGTCTTCTGGTAACACCAGTTATGATAATTCATCACCAAGTGGTGCTACATCTGTTATGGCTTTCGACATTACAGGACCGTGGAGATAAGTAATGAAGGCTAAGCAACTCAGATTCAAGAGCATCTTGGTCTCTTCTGATAAGTTAGCTTTCAAAGGTTTCATTATCAAAAATGGTAGTAACATAGTTAATGTTGATTTTACAGTAACTAAATCACAACTACCTGTAAGTGGAACCTTACAGCAACTCATCATAAAACCTAACATTGATTACAGTACTTTAGAGAGTATTGTTTTCTCAGGAACTGAAGTACATAAAAGATCTTTTGAAATCATTATTGATTTCGCTACTGAGATTGACTTTGATAATATTCAATGTGTTTGTGGTGATACAGAGAAAGATCACTTTAAAGCTTTGAATATTAGTTATAAAGGTTTGACTGGTGATTGGTTTAGGTTTAATAAACCAGGCTCTATTCCAGTTTACAATAAGAATGATGTCGGATCTGGATATTCTACCTATATGGATCTCGTTACTTACACGAACATTACCAGATATAGATCAGACACGATTAAAAACACTTACGGTGCTACTACAACTACTGGTAGTATAGTCTGGGATTTCGTTTCAAAGAATGCGACCAAAATTAGTACTGGTAAGCATTTTGTAGAAATCAGTTTACTAAATAGTGATAGAATTACAAGTTCTAGCTATGCAGTACCTATTGGTATATTTGAAGTTGAGACACCGTATGGTACTTATGCTACAACTGGTGGTCAAAAGGGTGTCTACATCAGTAGAAACAATAATGGCCATAGAATCATGCAAATGACTGGTAGTGCTGAAACACAACTAGCTTTAATTGGTGTTGGTTTTGCTGATAACGTTAATTGGCCAGAATGTACTATTGGAATGTTTGTTGATTTCGATACAAACAAGATCAAGTTCGTGGTAAATGGTATCTATGAATCAGCTTGGTTTACATTTACTAAGACTAAAGCAGGTCAAGAGTTTTATTTAGTAACTCAAGCAAGGAACATGGGCGCTAACGCTGAATTTAGTGTTAACTATCCTCATAAGTACACCTACACAGATCTTACACCAGACTGGAATAATAGACACTTCATTACGACCGATGGTTGGAAGAGAAAGCCAGCTATTACGTCTAGAAAGTCTTCTAAGACAAAAGTCAGAAGAAGTTATATTGACTGGCCTTGGACTATGAAAGCCAGAGGTCTGTTAAACAACGATGTTAAATATCAGAACAACTCTCCTCAGTACATCTGGCGTGTATCTGAACATGATGAATCTAGATGGGGCTATGGTTACTTTAAAAACTCTGTTTTTATTGATTACCCTCCTAAGGAACCTACTAGTAAACGTGTGATGTTGTTTAGCATTAATGATAACGAGATGCAACAGATAACTTGGTCTAATCCGTTAACTGGTGAGTTCGAGTTCAAGAATGTAAAGATGAAGCAGCCTTATTTAATCTTCACTTACGATAGTGATGAGGACTTTAATGCTGTAGTTGTTGGGCCTGTCTATCCTACCTTGATGCCAAGGTATGTAGGTTTAGATCTAACTGTAAAATTATAGTGTCATAAAAAAGATTCACTAGTTCCTGAAAAACAGGGCTAGTGAATCTTATGCTGTACTTCTTTGGAAGTACTATATAACAATCGAGGACTTATTATGGCTAACTTACCAATAAAGTGGTTCGATAACCGCTTTCACGGGATACCACTTTTGTCTGGTACTCCTGGAGCCTTTACAGCTTTATTAGATGCTGTGTTGGTTAATGGGTTTGGAGATACCAATGTTGTTAGTATCAATGTACTTGATAAGAAAGCAACTTTGATTCTTCAAGACGGGAATAAATTCATTCCTAAGGCTGTGGTTGCTCTCAGTAACATGAGTAGCCAAGCACTGAATACAGAATACCGAGTAGTGTCTTCAGATATAGGTAAATTAGTTATTGAGATGGACGTACCAGACGGTCCGATAACGATTTCGAATGTCAGTGTGAAGTATGCCCCTATGGGATGGTTTAAACCTTTCAGTGGCGTCTCTAGAGGTATCTATAAGCCTAGTAGAGTGGACGCACTGAAGTGGATGTTCTATGTGGATGACACTCAGGCACAAGGTTCTGAAGTTTGTATTTGTGAGAATGCAACATCTCTTGATAGCAGAATAGATCAGAAACCATATAACAATACTTATCGATGGCTAAAGTCTTACTACGCTAATACTGATAATAGAAATAGCTTCTGTATTATTGGTGATCCGTATTGTTTCTACTATAAAGGTAGTATGTTAAATCAAATACCTGCTCTAAATAAAGACTACGGATGCTGGAACTTTGTTGGTGAAGGTGTAAGATTATCAAAAACGATTGATTTATTTGCTGTCTATCTTACCGGTCAATTGGACAAGGGTCAACCGATGTATTATAACGGTAACGTATTTATCAATGATCCTAACAACAGCCCGAAGACAACCTTAAGACCACCAAACGGTCTTAAGGTAAATCAGTCGTTCATTCCTACACTTAGAAATACAAACTATTGGACGTATTTCACAGAGGCACTTCACTACAATAGTGATGGTGATAGTATTCTACTTACCGAACACTTCTTTGTCGACGATGGCCGACGCATTACAAAGATACCTGGTGTTGTAACTGCGATGGGTTATAAGCAAGGGTATACTTTTGAATCGTTCATTGAAGCTAAGGATAATAATCTAGGGAAAGATCTAATATACTCTAGATCATCTCCTGATAACTATCCTTATACAAACCCGACCATATATAACTATTTCGACATTACAGGACCGTGGAGATAAGACATGGCAACTTTACCTGTGAAATGGTATCACTCGATGATGAGAGGGATACCTTTAATAGCTGGTGTTAAAGGAAGATTGAAACTCTTCCTTGACGCTGTACTCGTAAATGGTTTCGGTCAGATAACCATTAACTCTGTTACTATTAGTAATAAAATTGCTACCATTGTAATACCCAACAGTGAAACATTCCTGAAATATTCAGTAATTGAGATTTCAGGAGATGATCAATTAAAAGGTGAATACCGAGTAATAGAGTCTACTAATTCATACATCAAGATCAATGTAGATTTACCTGACCAGGTATTCTCTTCTAGTATGTTTGTTAAGTATGCTTCATTGGGTTGGAGTAAACAGGAACCGACTACAGCAGTTAATACATGTCTCTATATACCAAAGACTTCCCATAGCAACTTTAAGTTATATGTCAACGATAACTATGATAGCGCTGCTTTCGTGAAGATATGTAAGGGTGCTAGTAATATGGAGAATCTAGCAAATTATGGTGCTGATCAACTTATTGATCATGTTCCAAAATCTGGAAACTTATACTCATGTTGGTTTAAGTCTTACACAACCGGGGCAGAGGCGCGGGCTAACTTCCTCATAGGTGATGGTAGTTCTATATTTTATCAGTGGTGTCGTACTGAAGTAGTTAACAACTACGATAGCCTTCAACATGGTAAGATCATGTTCTGTGGGGATATATTGAGGGCTTATCCTGGTGATCCAAATGCTGCTGTATTAATGTGTGCATACACTACCAATCCTAACAGTATAAGTTCTACCTATTTTGGTGACTCTATGGCGCTTAAGTCTACACTGAATGTCAATTATCATAATACTGGTAATAACATTTATAAGACTTTCTTGGGGAATGTGTTCGGTGATTCAATGAATGAGTTTGCTGGGCGAGTCCAAGATGGAGCAACTATCTGTGATTGGTCAGCATGGGGTGGTACTGCAATGGATCAATCTCTTATTGGTGGCATAGAGTTATTCCGTATGAAAGCAGTAACGGAAAGAGTTATCAGAGGTGAGTATCCTGGTATTCTCTTCTCTGGTACTTCATTGGAAGGGATGTCTGATCTTGTCATTGAAGAAGGATCTGGCGATATGGCTGGTAGGTTGATTATGTTTAAGAAATCATCCAGTGCTTCTGGACCCTACGAATATGGTGATCCTGTTTGTGTAGCATACGACATCACTGGCCCTTGGAGGTAACTGATGTTAGTTAAGCAACTTAGATTTAATAACATTGAGATCTCTTCGAATCTTTTATCGTTTAAAGGTTTCGTGGTATCGAAAAACAATGTTATTTTAAGTCCTGCTTTCACAGTGTCTAAAGGACTTGCACCAAGTAAAGGTTCTTTAGATGGAATCATCATCGTCGATGGTGTTGATTATTCTACGTTAACTAATATAGAGTATTCATTGTCATCTTTGAAGAATCTAGAGATCATCATTGATTTCGCTACTGAGATCGATATAGATTCTATACGTTGTGTATGTGGGTCACTAAAACAGAATCACTTCAGAAAAATAGCCATTGATACAAAGTCCAGTTCTGGTAACTGGGTTAGATTCAATGATAGTATTTTTATACCAGATTTCAAAGCGAATGATGTTAGTGTTAAAACCGGATCAATACCTTTTGTTATAGCTTCGGTAGCAATCGATCCTTTCTTTAAGGATCAACTCATTCCTATGAATGCCAATACATTAGCATATAACTATATTGCTAGAGCTAGACAACCTATTAAAACTGGTAAATACTTCGTTGAAGTGTCTGTTCTTGATTTCATAAACAGTGATGGTAGTAGATGGAATTGTCCAATCGGTATAATGGAGACTACGTCTATTCTAAATCAGTTCGCTGATACAGGAAGATACTGTTATCAAGTTGGTGCAAATACTGGTGGTTTTCTTTTAGAGAAAATAACCAATGGTTCTTACAGCGTTTTACAAACTGTAGGGACTGGACAGGCAAATAATGTTCAATGGCCTGAGATGACTGCCGGACTCTTTATTGATTTAGATAACAATAAGATTAAAATAGTATTCAACGGTATGTTTCACACCAACTGGTTTGATATTACTAAATCTAATGCAAATGCTAGTTTCTATCCTTATATACAGTTTAGAAATCTAGGTGCAAATTTTAAACATAGAATAAATTCAATACCTCTTTATCAATATACTGATCTTACATCGGAATATAATACTGATTTATTCCTAAGTAAAAAAGGGTGGATTAGGTACGATGCCATTTCAACAAGGAAGACTGGTCTTAGATTGTTGGCTAACGATAATACCTTGATAAAACGAAAAGGTGATAGACCTACCGATTACAAAACCGTTACAGCCTATGGTAAGTATAGGTTGTCAGATTCAACTGAAACTGGTGCAGGTTATGGATATTTCAAGAATTCGGTATTCATTGACTATCCACCTAAAGAGCCTACTAGTAAGAGAGTAGTCTTATACAGTATCGTTGACGGTAAAGTAATGCAGCAGGTATGGTCAGATTCTTTATCTGGTCAATATGAGTTTAAGTTTATCGCTATGCGTAAACCATATCTCATTTTCACCTATGATTCAGATGAAGATTATAACGCAGTAATGATGGGTCCTGTATACCCAACACTCATGCCTCAATTTGAAGGTATCGTAAAACCATAATTAGGACGGCCTTAGGGCTGTCCTTTTATGTCGCAATGAAATTGTTTCAACCATATATTACAATAGTGAGTTAACCCTTTGACTTTATCCTACTTATGAAAGGTTATTTATGTCATTGAAATCCGTAGGTGTTCATGGTAGTATCAGTACCGTTACTGTTGAGGGAAACTTTAAGAGTAACAAGTATGGTAACGCCAAAGATAAGAAAGATTTTCTGGAGGCAGAAAAAGAATTGTTTCGAAACCTCTTCGAAGCTTATCTTAACTCTGAGCAATTCAAGAAAGATGTCTATCAATTAGGCTCCACTATTAATGTTAAAATCAAGAGGTCTGTTGATCTCGTAATGCCAAACGAAGGGTAATCATGGCTGATGTAATTGGACCAAATAGCTATCTTCCTGGACGTATCCTGCGCAGCGAACACATGATCAAAGGTCATACTTGTGACCAATGCTCTAATGCAGAACCATCTGTCGAGAAACCAGCAGTGGCTGCAATGATTGGTGAGACAGATTCTTTCGGATCTGAAGTTCACCATTATTGTGAAGATTGCATCAAGGCAATTGAAGAGGAACGAGAGAAAGACAATTCAGAAGATGAATTGAAATACTGCGATCACTGCAAAGCAGAGACTAAGGGCGTACGACCTATGCGTGATCCAGAAGAGGGGACGTGTGGTCGTCTCTACTATCTCTGTCAGAAACATCGCTCTGCGCTCCTTAGTAGTTTTGTCGATGATGACGATGGTTATGATCCCCATTATCATGGTTACGACGATTAAGTAACGTCATAAAAGACTCCCCTTACGGAGAGTCTTTTTTTTTATTGTTTACTAGCTTGTATTCTTCGAGTACGACTATAGAGTGCTTCCATAGCAAGCTCCATGTGGTTAATTGCTTCTTGGTTTTCAGAGCAATTAGCAGTTGGGTTATTTTGGAAACCTTGAAGACGATGAATCATGATAGCCAATAAAGCTTCATTGGTTACACCGTTAACACCGAAGATTTTAGGATCTCCAATTTGGAAATTCAGATCCTTGATGAATTGATAACCTGGTTTACCATCGTAAGATTTAGTAAGGTTATACGTATAAGACGCCATTCCATAACGATCAACTGGTACAGCACTGATCTCAATGTTGAAAGCATAGCCTTTAACATGATGGCTATCAATCATTTCTATTTCTCTGACCTTTTCCATTGGCATGATAATCTCCTTGTGATGATCATAGTTTACAGAAGGTACTAATAAAAACATTTCAGCGATATATACTTAATGTGAGTCACCCTTGTGATTTAACACATCTATCCTATCTATAGCTCTGGTAAGGTTATAGTAACTTTTAAAGGAACACACCATGAATCAAGAACTCAATCAAGAGTTGTTTGATAATCTGTTTGGCGACATTCGTTGGGAACAAGCTATTGCTTTGCTTTTGGGTGATCAAAAAGTATCTGATGAACAACAAGCTGCTTTGAATCTTGCAGTGAATGTAGAAGGTGAACCCTTCCTCCCCATGGCTGTTGGCTATATTGGTTTCCAAGTTCGAACTAATATCGAGGACGGCTATAGCAAGACTTTGGTTATCGTTCCAGGTAATCAATTAATCCGTCGTCGAATCAACTGTATTCGACGCAGTGACTTGGCTGCTAACTTGAATGTCGATCAAGATACAGCAGATATTATCTTCACTGAAGTTAATGGTTGGCAACCTGCTATCGATTATGTAGTTAGTCTATTTGATGTTTTCAAAGACAATCCTGCAATCAATGACAATGAATTGAAATTCAGTCACAATGTTTGCTTTTGGAAACAAAGCCAAAAGCGAGCTATTCGTGCTCTGCGTTTCTACTTCAACAATTATCAACCTGCTTAATAAAGGAAAGCATATGTTCTACAACCATGTAATTGGTTACTATGATCCCATTGTAGCTACTAGCTCCAGTATGTATGATCCTGGTAATCGTGAATTCCATTTGAGTAGCCGTACTGATCGTCAATTACTCTCTATCGATGAAAGAACATTGAAGGGAATTATCTACGATACGATCATCAAAGATCCAGTAGCTTCTAATCCAAGATATAAACCTAGTGATCTCGAAATAGGTGATCTCATACTCTTTGCTAAAGATAAGGTAACGATTGTTGGATATATAAAGATTGATTCAATGGAAGGTATTCGTCTGCCGAAAGAATAAAATGTCTTTTCTTCGAACAATCTATTCGACCAAGAACACTAATCCATTCGCTATTCCTCTGCTATTTCTAATACTCGCTAATGCCACTTTCGGTATTGCTATGGTGTTCTACTCAGTATTGGGTTAAGACATCATAAAAGACTCCCCTTTCGGAGAGTCTTTTTTTTTGTTTTACCAGTTACGATGTGCTGGTAAACCCTTCTTCTTTTCAGACCAACCGAAAGAAGCAAAGAGTTCAGTCATGTTCATCATAGCTGATTCCTTACCGACACCAACAACTTGTCTTTGAAGGCTCTTGTCAAAGTCACTCTTAGACAGAGTGACTAACTGAAGATCTTCCAAAGCTGGGTTCTTGAATTTCTCGGCAATATGGATACCAGGTTCATTCACATAATCGAATGTGATGATGTTCTTGATATCACGGCACAAGACACCCTTTTCATAGTAGTCATCAGTGAAGCTACGAATAGAGAAGCAAACGTTCTCCTTAGGGTTCTCAAGCTGTTCCTTGAGGAAAGCACCCTGTGCACCACTAGGTTTAACCAAACCCTTAATAGTGATAATAGGTGAACCATCCTCATTCTTGAAGCTATCGAAGTCCAAGTAAACTTCGGAGAAATGACAGCAGACATTCTTTTCATCAATCGTCATAATACGATCAATGAACTGATCCTTACTCATTCCAGGTAAGAACTTGGGATGACCTACCTCACCACGTAAAGCACCTCGCTCAATCTTTCTACGGAAAGAAGAACTCTTGTTTTGAAACAGGTCTAACACGTCTTTCACAGCAGTGTACTTCATACCCGCTGAGTTATACATATTCAGACCACCGATAACCAGATCGTAGTAACCATCTGCATTAGGGGTGATAATACCCTTCTTACCTGTGTTAGCTAGTCTAGTACATGTAAATCTAATCTTATCCATTATACAACCTCTACTGTAATTTTCACGTACGAAGATCACATGATTAATTGTTAAAAAATAGATACTTAACTTAAGGGGGAGAACCTTATGGAGAGGGGGTCCTTTATGTGTGTATACTTTATTTAACTCAAGTTAAATAAACAAGATTAGTTAAGTACGTAGTACCATACTTTTAAAGTACGTCATAAAAGAAAGACCACTACAGTCTTTCTTTATTTTGATTAATCACGATCAACCAAACAAACCACACCAGCAGGTTTAAACAACCTGAAAGTACCACCATCTTCCAGTGTTACCATTGGGTTAGCACTGTTGATTTGTCGTACGTTGTACCATTCGTTGTTACTAAATTTCTTTTGCATGTAGACATGCCAATTACTACCAGTCCTAGAGTGACCAGTAATAGTGAACTTAGTACCAGGGGTGACGGTAAATTCAGCGGATGTTAATTCATCGCCGGTATTATCATTGATTAAAGCCGTAGCCATATCATCCTCTTTGTTAACAATAGTTGCGGTTAGTTCTATAGACTCTGGAATTCCAGACATTACGTTACCTCTTATCTAGATTCTATTAAGCATACAATTTTAACTAACCATGTCAAACATAGAGACATGGTGCTTATTGGTAATCTTTATTTGATCCCAAGTATTCTTAGTACCTGAGTCAGAGAGTTCACCTCTATCCCAAGTATAGGCTAAAGCCATATCACCTTCTGATACTTCTTTTGCTACTACAGCGTTTCTAACAAACATAGCACGAAGACCCATATCGTGATGTTGGTACGTATAACCACATCCAATAGATTCAGAGGCTTCTACAATATCTTGGATAGTGTTCCTACCTAGTATATTAGAGAACATACCATGGTAGTAGTTGGCAGCAGCTCCTGCACTCTTTGGCCCACCCATGGAGCCTCCCATAAAACAACAACTAATGTTATCTAAAGGTGCTGGTAAGTGAAGCTGCAATTGACTGAGGTGTCCTTGAATATAGAGTTCAACAGCAACGTGGTCTGCCCAAGCTGCGCCACCAGAGACACCCATAGCTCCCTTTGGGATGATCTCCTTGGCTTTTGCTACCATGTTAGACCATACTTTAATTGACAAGCTTTCACGATGAGACCTACCTGCCGTACCGATAATTACTGCTTTCATAGTTGATCCTTTCTACTTGATTTCTTTGATTTATAAAGTATTAACAAATAAAAAGTTTATAACCATATATCATAATTGTGATCTTAGATCAACTTATCAACTATCCAAACTTTAAAGGATACTTCTGTGAAAAAGAACAAGTACGCTGCTAGTCTCGACACTATTAGCCGTCCTCAGAATAAGGCTAGTAATAAGAAAACAGACTGCTACGAAGATGCAGCTATAGCAAGAGCTATTGAAGAAGATGAACGCAGGAACTACGAACGCTTGGTGGGGGCTGTTCGTAATTTGTTTGGTGAATATGGTCATCTTTATGCCGCCCATGTTGCTAACCCTTTGATTAAGATTTTCAATCTGCATAAGAAAGAGAATTTCGAGCGCTTCAAAAAGAACGTTGAAGACGGCTACACCCCTTGGTTTATCTATCGCTTCTATTACAAGATGCGTGATTCCAGTGGCCTCATCTACCCATTCGAGTTTGGTATCTATGAGCGTGATCAAACATACGGGATTCAAGACTTCAAGAAACGTTTCACACCAAGTGCATGGAAAGCTTTGGTGAAGATCCCTGTCAAGAAACAATTCGGTCTATCTGAATGGTATAAGAATGATCGGGCTCTGGAGATCTTGGCTAAATGCCTGCATATCGGTACTGATACTCATGCTTTGCAATGGCTTGATGTGTTCATCAGCAAACCAGTGTCAATGGATCTGGTGGAAGAGATCTTACTGTTTCTCAAAAAGTGCGGTAAGGGAACCGACGCTCTTAGCACAGCAGCTAAGGATATAATTGACCACATCAGAATGTGGGACAGTCTCCAAAACCTGAAATTTAAATATCCATTGATTGTAAAAGATCTGGGTGTAGTTCTTTCTGGTAAATGGAGTCTGCGACGCTTTGCCGATGAACATTCGCGTTTATCTCAGATGAAACGTGATTGTGACCGTGAACAGATTCTCGAAAGAGAACGTCGTGAGAAGTGGAAGAAAAAGAACTTCTTCAGTATTCATAAATTCCCTCAACTGAAAGGAACTACAATCACCGTCGATGGCAATAAGCTTGATGTCAAACTGATCAACAATGGTACTGATTTGTTTGATGAAGGCTCGAAGATGCGTCACTGTATCTTCGATTACCATAGCTATATGCGTAATGGTACTTACTTTGCCTTCAGCATCACCGATCCTGAGAATCCACGTAACTGCTGCACTATTGCGTTTTCTGTACAAGATGACTACAAGAGTGGAAACACTATCTATGGTACTCCGACATTGAGTACCAATTATAGTGAGCAGAAGAAGCTTGTTATCTTCGATCAAGTGCGTGGCTTAAGAAACCATGTTTCGTTTACTTTCAACCAACAGCATCTTGTGGATGAGATGTCTGCCCTCATGAAAGCTACTGGGTTCCATGACTACATCATTGATCTGAGTAAACGGCCTTTGGCTATACTCAAGCAATATGAACGTAGAATAAAACGAGTGGCAGGTAATCCACGAGGACGTGGCGTGATTGCCTACATCGATGATGCTCCATTCATGGGTCGAATGGGTCGAGGTAGAATACTCGGCGGTGACTTTGACGGGGACGTTTTCAATGGGTTTCCTGCTTTATGGCGTGGGGGTTATCCAATCATCAACCGTGGTTTAGAGAATATGCACAATGATCTCTATCGTCAGCTAATTCAGATGCCGCATGGTGATCGGGACTTCTTTAACAGATGGACTGTAAACCTCGAATCACCAAGCAACATTGCAGCAGGGTTAGAACGATTTCGGCAGACTCTTGTAAATGGTGCGAATAACACCTTAACTGCGCTTGCTCGAAATATCAGTTCGTTAGAAAGGAAGCCTAATATAGTGATTGATTCTCTCGGTCATTTATCTACTACCGTTCAACGTACTGTTCATCAACACTTTCCTCGCCCAGAGGTAAAAGAAAAGCCATTTCTCAATTCGGACTTCCTGAAGACCGTGAGTAAAGGTTAATGAAAAGAGTACCTTCGGGTACTCTTTTTTTTTGTTTGTTTAAAAACATTTCAATGATATATCCTTATTTTGAGTTACTTGTTAACTTAAACACCTAACCTCTTTTTAAGGAAATCAAAATGTCTGCCCTCATTCCAACCCGTGTTTGTGTTGAGAAATCTGTTGAACTGTATTTGTTCAATCACAATCTCACACAAGAAACTCCTGATGTCGAATGGCGTTATGCTGTTAAGAGCATCAGCAGGAAGAGCAACCTGAGCAAACATACTCAATACTTTCTCACTGATAGTATCAATAATCAACGTGTGGTTCGTATTGCACAAGAACTCATCGACCTCGGTGAAGATGTCGGTAACTTCAAAATCAAACCAACTCACATTGTCTACGATATCAGTGGCCGTATGCCACAAACTATCGAAGCAGCAAAAGCTTGGGACATTCTGTCTAATGTACTCACTCTGCATCGCCAGAAGTACACGTCGGTTAATCCCGACTACAAAGCAGAAGCTCTGCTCACTGGTATTTACAGCGACTGCGTGTTCCTGATCTCTTTGTCTTTCTTCGAAGCAGATTTGGTTACTGTTAGTAAGCGTCTCCAATTCCAAGGCCACAAAGTGGCTACTTTTGTCTATGTTGAATAACTTTGAAAGGTTATAATGTTCCAACCAAATGAAGAAATGATCCAAATTGATTTGACCGAGAATACGGTTGAAGCGAATCTCTTCAAGACTTTGATCTTCTCCGAAATGGCTACCCATTTCAAGAACCAAGACTTGTCTGTTTCTACGCCAGAAGAGGCCCAAGAGACAATGATTCGGGAACTCATCAAGAATTTCCCTTACAAGAATTACAAGTTTATTCTACCTGCTTCTCAACTTGCAAGCCAGATGGAGTTTATCTCTGACGGCTATTGTAAGGCTGGTGAAGAATACTGTATCTTTGTTGTGAAACACGGATAACGACAGCATAAAAGGAGTGGCCTAGGCCACTCCTACTTATGACGTTTATTTTTTTGTTTATACAGTAGTACGTGCTCTACTTACCATAGGCTTCGTCATCGTGCTGACAGGGATTTCTCTCTGTCTAGATCTACTAGGCTCATTTGGCTTTGAAGCAGTAGGCTCTACCTTAGCATCTGGTTCCGTTTCTTTAGCAGAATAGTTAGAAACTAATTGACCAATCAAGTCTCTAACTTCAGTCATCACATCCAGTTGTCTATTCAGGATCTGATTGGTTTCATCCATAGGTTTAACATCTCGTGCAGGATCTGTACCGCGTTGGATTGGTTGATTAGCAGCCACAACTTGTTCGTTAGTGGGTGTGTTAAACTTACCAAAACCAGAACTAGGTTTAGTTTGCTGACGAGTCTCTGGACGCATCTCTGGATTACTATTATCCACAGCAGGTACTTGAGCCAGTGGTGAAACACTAGCAGTATCTGATACAGAACCAGTACTAGGTACTGATCCAGTGGATTGAACAGTAGCACCAGTTTCAAGATTTAACGGAACCTTAAACTCAGTGAGTTTTCTCTTCATCTCGTTATCACAATAGGCAATCAATTCTGCCTTTGTACGAGGTCTACTCAGATCACCACCATGGTAGAAGACAGCTTTATTATTAGCAGCAGGCCCTGGTAGAACCTTTGCTGGGATATCGCTATCACCCATGGATTTGAACTTATTCAGATCACCGCCTTGACCTAAGAAGTGTGTCAGGTAAGCCCAACCAGCAGATTTACCGCCAGCATTAGCCATACCTTGTTTCACGTAATGCATACCCATGAGAGCACTTTGACGTGGGTCCATGATGTTAGCATTCTGTGCAGTGATTCCATATTTGGAACCGTACTTCTTAACCATTTCCATGAATGTATCAGGTTTGAATTGATACATACCTCTGGCGGCCTTAGGACTAGCTTCCTTAGCCATAGCTGTAGGATTGAATCCTGACTCCTTGGCAGCTACCGCAGCAGCTAATCCAGGATCAATACCAACCCACTTAGCAGCCTCTTGGATCATTGCACCTTGAGCCTGCCAACTTGCACCATTACTATTAGGAAGATCCTTCCAAGTCTTACCACCCGAACCACCTGATTCTTTCAGAGTATCGAGATTGTCAGCGTTAGCTTTGAAGCCACCTTGTGGTGCTTCAATACCAGAAGCAGCAGCAGTAGATGTACTACTAGAACCACCACCTAAAGTACTAGCTCCGGGTTTACCTTCACCTTCTGGAGAAGATGTAAGATTACCACCCATGTTACCTTGACCTGGTAATTGTACTTGGTCTTTCTTTAATTTCTCGACACTGGAGTTATAACCTGTATCAGGTAAAGCTGCCAGCATCTTTTCAGTATCTTCCTTAGAAGGAGGAACGTTGCTATTAAAGATAGCATTGTGTGCCTTCCAATCACGATAGTATCTAGAAGCGTTACGTTGAGTATCACCGATACCGCCACCACCTCTACCAATACCTGCATCGATAGCTGTCTTAGCTGCTGATGGATCTTTCTTAACAGCAGCCAGTAACTCAGGACTATTGATACCAATAGGTTCAATGTGCCATGGCTCTTTAGCAACTGGCCTCGTGAAACCGTACTTACGCAGCAGTCCCATTTTATCCATTGCGTCTAAGTCTGCTGAGGATACATCCATAGCCAGACCGAACTCATGTAAAGAACTACCTGGTTTGGCAGCTCTACCCTTAGGCAATTTAGCATAGAGTTCGGCTTGTGCAGCCATTGATCTCCAGCCTGAGTTAACTTGAACGGATTTACCTGTCTTCTGTCCATACTCTTCAACCATACCGTTAAAGAGCTTCATGAAGTCAGGGTTCATGTTAGCAATATTGGCACCACCCTTTAAGGTAATGAATTTGCTAGCACCACTGCCGTTAACTAACTCACCACCGGCCATTACTAAACGACCTTGTACAGAACCACCAGTAGCATTGTCTACTGGTTTACCGCCACTAGTTCCACCACCAATTTCTTTACCTTCAGCATCTGGACTAGCTTCAGGCTCAGGTGGTTTAAAGAACTGGGCCTGAGCAGGTTGTGTGGTCGGGTTGTTTGTACGTTCTGGAACTGTAGCAGCACTAGCAGTAGGTATCAGACCCTTAGAATCTACCTTCTTTTGCTCAGGCATGGTTTCACTCTTAGCCTTTTGGGATAAGAATGCCAGATTCTCTTTTACTGCTTCTGCGTTGGTGAGGAGTTTGTAATCTCTCCACGGACTATCGGTTACATTCCAGATATCTCTAGAACCAACCAGTCTATTACCAATATCAATTGCAGCCGCCGGAGAGATAACATCCATGACATCTCTCAATGCCTTAATGTCAGCTTTTCCGATAACAGAATTCATACCTGTATAGAAAATCAAGTAAGTTGGAATGAACCTCTTACTCAAGTATTCTAACAATGCTTTATTCTCTGGAATATCTTGATCTCCAATACCGAAGAGCTTTCTGGCTCCACCGGCTAATACTTGAAGATCACCATCCCAGGTAATAGTTCCATCACTACCAAATTTAGTTTCGTTGATCAGCAACTCTTCCAGTTTACGAAGTGTGTTGACCTTAGATGATTCCATATTACCCAAACCATATGCTCTCATCTTGATAGCTTCTAAAGCGCTAACAGACTTACTGAACATATTAGAGAAGAACTCTCTAGGACTAGTGAAAGCCATCTTCAATCCACCTGCTCCGCTTACCTTATCAGCAAACCAAGCACCCACTCCCATCGCTTTGGAAATACCAGTAGCCATTAGACCCATAGGTGTGTAACCAAAAGCCGTCTTAAGAGCAGACATCATTTTACTAGAAGCTGTCTCCGATGCACCAGATACATCTTTACTGTTAGTAGCAATACCACTAGCAGCTCCAGCAGATACAGCCTTTGCAACCTCAGGTGAAGCACCTTCAACCTTAGCCATATCTTTCTTATCGTTCTCATCTATCTTCGCATCTTTAGACAGTTTATCTAAAACAGCTTTTCTGAACTGACTGATAATGTTAGTATCAGTATTCAGATTTTGAAGATTAAATGGACTGTTAGGAACTAACCAACCGGTATTATCGGTAGATGTTTCTTTAACTACAGCGTATTGTTTCTCAGGTGCAGATTCCAGTTTGTCCAGACTCTTATCATCATATGTCTTTTGAACTGCCTTCAACCACTTATAGAAAATAGGAGAGAAGCGTTGTTCGTACCAGACATCGAACATGTGTTTACGTTGTACTTGTTCATCGTCGTTAGAAGTAGGATCAATACCGAAGATCTTGTAGACATCTTCACCCTTCACCTTCTTGTTATCGATAGTAACATCGGTGTCAGTAACAGTAGCAGCATCAGTGAGCATCTTCTCCAGAGAGTAGATCTTCTTGAAAGCTTCTTCGTCACCACCTCTGAGACCATACTCCATCATACGGAGTCTCTCAGTATCGTTCCATTTTTTCTTAGTCAGATATTGATAGAGTTTGTAGCCACCATAAGCCAAACCACCAATTGCAAGAGCACCTGCAACTACTGGTAAACTAATACTACCAAGCACAGCACCTGCACCACTTAAGAGTGCAGAACCTACTCCAGCGGCAGCGCTGGCTAAACCTGGAACCATACCGGCAGCCATTAAAGCACCACGGCCTACTAAGCCGCCTGTACTCATCAAAGCTCTACCAGCTAATCCAGCACCAGACATGGCAACTCTACCAACCCCGCCCAAGGCAGATCCAGCTAAACGACCAGCTCCTCCTAAGAGTCTACCAGCACCTCTAGCCATGCGTCCCATACGGCCACGCATTCTACCTCTACCACGGCGTCTACGACGTTTCTTACCGTCGCTATCAACATCTACATCGATACCATCGTCGTCTCCACCAAAGAGACCACCGATACCGTTTTTAATTTTCTTGATCATGTCACCAATGATGTCGAAGGTATTTCTGATTTCATACTTCTTGACTTCATTGAGTTCTTTGTTATGGTCAGACTTATTAGCGTTCTCACGCTCTTTCATGTTCTGCCATCCACCGACACGACCCTTAATAGCTTCCTTACCTGCTGTCATCTTCTCCATGAGTTTATCTTTCTTAGCTTTGATTTTCTCAGCTATAGAAGATTTTCTCAATTTGTCAATTTCAGCTTTGGTTTTATCCTTGAGGTCTTTGACCTTTTGACCAGCTTCTGACTCATCAAAGTCAGTCTTGGCTTTATCGGCTCTACCTTTGAACTTATTCCAAAGGCCACCGATACCTCTACCAGCAGCGCTGGCTAAACCAGCTACAGCGTCAATAGAGTTACCAGAGCTATAAGACTTAACAGAACTAAGCAAAGAGTTCTTAGCACCGTTTCTAGGAGCAACCGGCCCAGCAATTTCATTACCGTTCTCATCATGTTTAACTCCTCCGACACCGATACCACCACCTCCAGGCAATCTAGCGTCTAAGATATCTCTAATGCTTCTGAGAATGTCGATACCCTCAGAACCCATAGCACCTACACCAACTCCAGCCATTTGCGCTGCACCAGATAGACCATGAGTAGCTATTCTGGCAGCACCTTGTCCTACCTTCTTCAAAGTAGCTAAGGCTTGCTTACCACCACTGACTAACTTAGTTCTTGCGAAGTTAGCTAAGTCTTTGGCTTTGGAGAGGATCTTCTTAACTGGACCAGTGAAAGGTTGTCCCTTGGAGTTCACAATACCTTTTGCAAAGTCTTGCGCACTCAGGACTACTTCTTGATTCATGTCATAAACCATGCCATCAATCTGAGAAGGTCTTTCAATTACCTTACTGTCTGATGCTCTGATATACTTTCCAGCAATCATTGCGTGTTTAAAGAGCCTAGGAACTTCCTCACCCTTGACATACACATCAGTAGGGCCTTCAATCCAGTTTAAAGCGGTCTTGTAGGCTCCTTTAGCCATATTCCAGGCAAAGGTATAGGCAATAGGAACAAAGCCTCTAATGGTGCGTGCTGCACCCATTACATTATCTTTAAGACGACGTGCAGCTTTGATGACTTTACCAAGACTGGTTTGTCTAAAGTAGATATCATCGATCTCACCAATATAGATAACCACTTGGCCAGTCTTACTGTCAAGAATGTCACCTTTGGTGTTTTCAATCTCTTCTTTGGTCTTCAGTGGTTTGGTACTATCTGTGGAATCGAAGTAGTCACCTCTTTGGATTTTCTTCGATGTCATTCTAGGTGCATCTTCTGGTTTAACAAAAACATCATAAGAGTTTTTAGCATCTTGATGTTTATCTTTTAACCAGTTACCAGCAGCGGCTAATGGATTCTTCTTAATCCAGTTAGCACCAGTCTTGACACGTCCATAGATGTCTTGTCCAGCAGTCTTGAGTTTACCGTAGGCTTTAGTACCTAAGCCAGTAACACTCTCACCAATACCTAAACCAGCATTTAACAAACCGTGGAAATGACTGAGGATACTACCATCCTTAGCATAGTCATACCCCCAGCGTGCTTTGTCTTTAAGCTTATCGATACCTACTCCTAACTTTTCTTTACTGCCCTTTACCAGAGCATTAAGATCAATCTTAGAGAGGTTGAGTTTGGATAAGTCTAAGTTACCCATGAAACGTAAGCTCAGTAAAGTACCTGCTGCTATCTTAGCTGTATTGTCTCTAATTTGTTCAGACAGTTTAATAGAGTAGTTAAGAGTGTTTTCAGGAACTGCACCCTTATCACCACCTTTATTAATTGAGCCTTCCAGATTAGTAATCTTATCGTCTAACTCTTGAGTAGCTCCGGTTAAGAAACCATTCATGTTAGCCATGTCGATTTTAGTACCACCCGGTGCAAAAGAACTACCCAGGATGTTATTGACATTTTGTGCCATTGGACCAGTATGTGGTTTACCACCATCCTTGGTTTTGGCATTTGCTTTATAGTTCCAATCGTAGAGCTTAAGCTTTCTGAGTTTATCTAAGAGACCACCCTTCTTAGTGGTTTTGATATTCTCTTTAGCCAAGATGTCAGATTCGAGATCCTTACTCTTATCCAGATTAGTCTGCTGCCTTGATTCTGCGTCCATGTCACTGGCTTCAGTTTCACGCATGTTATCTTTATCGATATCCTCTTGACTTCTAGGAGCCAATGGACCAGCGGCAGACATTCTACTTGCAACATGATTCTTCTGACCATCGAGGTTATAGGAACCATACTGGTTAATCATTCCAGCTTTACGTGCAATATGTTCTTGACCAAAGGTAACTAAGTCTTGTGCATCTTTAGCACTGGTAGTCATACTCGAACCAATAGAATTGAAAGACTCTGACAGTCTTCTATTTTGTCTATGGTATTCGGAGCCATCAGTACCAATGTTATCGGTGTGGGCCTTAAATGCACCAGCAACCTTTTCAGCTAATTCTGGAGAGAGCTTTCCATTGTAGAGACTTGGTTTACTAAAGTTAGCAAAATTAAATAAACCACCTTGCATGGAATAATCCATCAAGAATCTAACAAATTGAGATCTCTCAGAGTCATTGAGTTTAGTATTACTTTCAACAACTGATAAAATTGGTTTGATCTTATCTTCGACGGCTTTGTTGCCTTTCTCGAATTGTCGTTTATTAAGTCGTACTAAAGTCTTCTCTTTGATGAACTTATCTCGTTTATGATCATAGGTCAATAGACTGGTTTTCTCATCACCTGTTCTGAGTACAGTGATCTCTCTCAAGATCTTAGCCAGATAACCAGGAATGATATCAGTAATAGACTTTGCCACTCGGTTGGTGAAAACACCACCTTGCTGCATTTCATCAACACCCATTCTTCTCATGGAAGTGTCGACAGCCTGACTACCACTGAAAGTTCTCATGAACTTACCAACACCTCTTTTGACGATGTTGGGATCATCTTCGTCAATGTTCTCAAGGTTCTGAAGTAATCTATCTTTATTACCTAAGAGATAACCTAATTGGTTGGTGACTTTAGCAAACTTATCCAGACGTTTAGGATCTGCTCTAAGCTTGGCCCCACCCTTACCAATCATTACATCCATTAACTTACTAGCAACCCAACCACCAGCCGCGCCACCTGCCCGCTGTCCCATGGTTTTCTTGCCTTCAAAGTCTTCCATCATCTTAGCCATGTCAGCACCTGTGGCCAACATACTTGACATGTCATTGACAGTATCGATAGAAGCTTGAATTTGTCTCTTGACGTTACCAACTACTCGTTTACCATAACCGCTTACGGTATCCAAACCTTTACCGATAAACTTGTTTCTGCTCTGCTCCATGAATCGTTCATTGAGCTTGAGTTTTTGGAATTCAGGTAAGGCTGTATTCTTTTGAATATTAGCCAGTAAGGTTTTAGTATCTTCGTAAGACTTGGTGTTTACTTCCAGAATGTCTCTGGTAGCAAACAGTAAACGGAACTGTAACTCTAACGACTTCTTCTGCCATTCAGAGTTAATCTTCGTGGTATAGTTATTCGTTCCAGTAACAGCTTTATTGATAGCATTCAGGATAGCAATCTGATCCTTATGTCTACCAAATTCAATAGCCTGGTTAACTTTCTCTTTGGCATCATCCTTAGCTTCATTAACTTCATCTTGTAATGCTTGCTGTTGGAAGATACGACCAATGCCGATCCCGATCTCTTGATCTCTCTGGGCTTCGACACTGGGTCCCTTATTTTGTTCATCATCAGCCCACTTCTCAATTCTATCGAGTCTCTCTTGAAGACGTGACATGCCGGGCGGCAGAAACATCTTAACAGACTTGGCGATATTCTTAGCAGCAGGCTTTAAGCTCTTGACAGAATGATCGATGAAATCTTTAGTCTCTGTAACACTATCTGAGACAAAGTCAGCAGCCTCTCCATACTCAGTAGGGAGATTCTCTTTTAACTTTCTCTTTATATTCTCTCTATCGGTTAAAGCATTGGTAAACCCTTGCTTGGCTGACAGAGCGATTTTTGTTGCAGGAGTTCTATCATCTTTCGTATCTGGATTACCGAATTCAAAGTCCGGGATGTCCAGATCATCATCTGGCTCAGCTTTTTTCCCTAAACTTAGTTTTAGAAATTTAGCCATATGACAAGCTCCAATTTAAAATGATTTGATACAGACTAACAGATAAATTAATTTTAAATAATATTCATCTGTTTCATTAGTTCATAGGAATTTAAAAATTCGAAAGGTTTTATGTGAGTAACCTAGCAATACCCTTTAACGTCAGCCTCTTGGTATTAGATGAAAATATGCTCAGAGGTTTGAAGCCTGTTCGAACCAATGACGTTTTCTCAGGCATGACTAAGAACTTCCATGAAGATGGATTGTTCTCTCAATCGATCTTTGGTAGAGTTGGTGATGAGGCGAGAAGCCGTCGTTTTTCCTACATCGATATCAAGATCCCAATTTTCCATCCTATCATTTTTGAGACTCTCTCTAAAGTTAAACGTCTTTATGGTGAGATTCTGCAAGGCAAGACTTATGCAGTCTTTGATAAGGGCTTGGGTGACTTTGTTAAATCAAATCAACTCGATGGTCAAACTGGGTTTAACTTCTTTGTTAAACATTGGAAAGACATTAAGTATCCTGATCGTAAATCCGATAGCCGTGAACTTAATATCCAACTGATTGACAAGTACAGGAACAAAGCATTCATCGATAAGATCGTTGTAATGCCCGCTGGTCTTCGTGATTACGAAATTACAGCGGATGGTAGAGAATCAGAAGACGAGGTAAATAACCTCTATCGTAAGATCCTCTCGATTAGTAATTCTATCTCTCTTCAAACTTTCGGCTACAGTCCTGAGTTGTTAGATAGTTCAAGAAACGCTCTTCAACATAACTTCAATGCACTCTATGAGTTACTGAAGTCCAGTGTGGAAGGTAAGAAGAAACTCTATATGGGTAAGTGGGCTACCCGTGCCGTCTTTAATGGGACACGTAATGTTATCACTACTTCGAACATTCCGGTTAATAAACTTGGCAGTCAGGGTAACCCTGGTTTTAACGATACTGTTATTGGTTTGTACCAGTACATGAAGGCTACCTTACCGGTAACCAAGCATCAGATTAAAACTGGTTTCTTAGGTACTGTCTTTACTGGTCCTAGTGTACCAGCTAACCTAGTAGATAAGAAAACTCTCAAGAGAGTAACTCATTTGGCAAAACCAAAGAACTATGATCTTTGGATGTCAGAGGAAGGTCTTGATAAAATCATCTCCATGTATGGTGAGGAAAGTATCAGACACAAAGCTCTGGAGGTTGAAGGTTACTACATGGGTCTTATCTATAAAGACAAAGGTTATTTCAAAGTCTTTGGTGACATTGATGAAATGCCTGAAGCCTACGATAGATCCAAGGTTACCCCAATTACTTTCACTGAATTAATGTATCTGGCTGTCTATCCTTTCTATAAGAGATATCCAGCTTTCGTTACACGCTATCCAGTGACGGGATTCGGTAGTATTTATCCATCTACTCTGCATTTGAAGACTACAGTTAAGACGGAAGAACTCAGACCATTGTCTGATTCATGGGAGATAGATGACACATTACCAGTGGCTTGGCAATTCCCAACTAAAGGTTCTTTCTTCAATTCTGTATCACCAGCTCCATCACACTTGGAGACTCTTGGTGCAGACTTTGACGGTGATACATGTTCCGTTATTATTGCCTACTCTGAAGAGGCTATTGAAGAAGTTAGAAACAAACTAAATAGTAGGAGTTTCTATGTCAACACTTCGGGTAAGATCTCGTTTAGCTTGGCTACAGACACAGTGAATTACTTGGTTCAAAACCTAACTGGTGAACCTAAAGGCGAAATCGACTAAGGATTCCAATGATTATTTACGATACCTTTTTTAGGAGATCGGGTGTTAGGCTGCCTCAGCATTTACTAGCACCTAATCTTCCTAGTTTGGAGGGTTTTAGCTTTCCAAAGAACTCCATCCATCACTTCACAACGATGGATAACATTGTGACTGGACCTTCCACTCACGAATATCTCTACAGGGATATCGAGAAGAAGATCTTTGTCTACCATGTTTTAGAATCTACGGCATCCAAAGGTGACCCTCGTAGAGTGGCTATTCCTCTTGAACCATTGGTGAGAGAGTTCCACATTAGACACAAGCGTTATAGACGCGCAATGAAGCTGGAGAACATCCCTAGAGATGAAAACACTCTGGCAGTCATTAACTATGCTTTACTTACAAAGAGTTCACGTTACATGAAATCTTTGTATGCTGAATACAATCGCTGGTGGAATCTTCATAAGACAGTTTGGGATTCTGCTGGTAAGATTGCTAAAGCATCTGAGAGACATCAGTTTATATTCTTGGAGTTACCAAAGGTATTGCCATCGGTAGCTAGATTGAATAACTTCATCGATAAGGTCAACCCTAACTTCATCGGTTACTTCAGAGATCAAAACGCTTTGATGTTGTTGGAGTTTTGGAAGTGGTTCGATCCTGAGACACGTAAGGATAGTATCTTAGCAGGTCTGGATGTTTCCGACATGTCTAAGATTAATATTGTCTACCAAGAATCTGGTAGAATGCTGGTTCTCAATCTTGGGCTGCTTAATTCATGGATCTTGAGAAAGGTTGAAAAGCCTACAGATCCTGATGCACCAATTCAACCTAATGGTAAACTGGTTCCTGATAAGATCCGTAAGTGTTTCTTGAGAATGCTCATGGCTCTGATGGAGTACAGAACTGTTGATGCTTCAGTCGATCCAGATATGGGTAAGGACGAAGAAGCTAACATTGACGGTGAACCTACTGTAGTTAAGGGTGAGAATGGTGATACGTTCGTTGTAAAGAATGACGATGCCACTGTTCAAACTGCAACAAGTGCTGACCAACAGGTTCAAGAAGTCTCTACCGATACCTTTGAAGAACGTTTCAAAGATCTTGAAAAGGATCTTGATCAACTCCAAGTTATTGAAAAAGAACAAGATATTGAACAGTCTCTACAGAAGAGTGAAGTAGAGAATCAGACAATAGCTAATGCTGTCGCCAATGTTCCAATTAATCTTAAAGACTTCGATGTAGAGAAATCTCCAGAACAAGTGTTAAAAGATACTTGTGATGCTTTAGCTGATGATGGCTTGATGTCTGGTGCTGAGTACCGTAAGTACATTGCGCAAATTGATAAGATTGGTTCTCTGCCTGCTCCTGATGGTAAGAGTAATATTACCGATTACATCAAGATCAATCAAGATGATATCATCATCAAGGAACCTAAGAAGTTTAAAGATAAGTACAACGTGGTAGATAAATCCATGTTGGAATCTTCTTTGGAAGTATTTGATAGAAACTATATTACTAAGATCTTACCTAAAGATATTGCCTCTATGCCTATGGCATTACAGAGAGCAGGTTTCGTAGTTAGTAAATACGACATCGAAACCCATGAAGATATCCTAGGTGAATCCGAAACACACGTTATTCGTATTAACCCCATTGTAGGTAAGTCTAGTACCATTCGTATTAAACTTCCTAAGATCCGTGAGAACGGTGAATTCATGGTGGGTGGTACTAAGTACCGTATGCGTAAACAGCGTGGTGACGTACCTATTCGAAAGATCTCACCAAACCGTGTAGCTTTGACTAGCTATTATGGTAAGACCTTTGTAAACAGATCTGAAAAACGTGTGGCCGATTATGGTGCATGGATTCAGAGTAAGATCAATAACGCAGTGATTGATGGTAACACTAATATTGTTACAGCATATCCTGCAAATGTGTTTAATCATGAAGCTATTACACCGAGAGCTTACTCATCTATATCTATGGCTTATCGCCGTATTGACGTATCTGGGTTTGAATTATATTTTGATCTAGTTGAGAGAACCAAACAGTTTACTCCTGATCAAATTAAGAAGTTCGAGAGAAAGGGATCTATCATTCTTGGTAAGCACAAGGATGGCCGTATTGCTATTCTTGATATAAACAACATGATTAATGTTGCTTTCCCAAGTAGTGATCCTGAACCTATCTCTAGTATCGAAGAGTTCTTAGGCTTTGAGAATAAAGTGCCGCCAGTTGAAATGGCTGAGGCCAGAGTATTCGGTATGAATATTCCAGTTGGTTTGGTGCTGGGCTATCTCTATGGATTGGATAAACTCTTGGCTATGCTCAAGGTTACCCCACGTAGAGTCAATACCGGTACACGAGTTAACTTACAAGACTATGAATACGCTTTGGCTTTCTCTGATGAAACCTTGGTATTCAATAGAGATGACGAATTAGCTAAACTGGTAATGGGTGGTTTCTTGGATTACGAGAAAGCTATCAAGAGTTACAGTGTTTATCAATTTGATAAACGTTCTGTTTACTTGAATGTCCTCGAATCGAGAAAGATTACTACTCGTTATCTTCGTGAAATTGATCTGTTGGATAAACTCTTCGTTGATCCTATTACAGAATCAATTCTCAAGGAAATGAATGAACCTACGACTTATCGTGGTTTGATCATGAGGTCTTGTGAATTGTTACTGACAGATGCGCATCCAAGATCTCTAGACTTGAACTTCCAACGTATCAAGGGATACGAACGTGTTGCTGGCGCTGTTTACTCTGAGATGGTTAACTCTATCCGTGAACATCGTGGTAAGCTCGGAAGATCTAGTGCAACTATTGATCTGAAACCTTTTGCCGTATGGAAGAAGGTTGTTGGAGATCCTGCTGTCAAGATCACAGAAGACATTAATCCAATTAATGCACTTAAAGAAATCGAAGCTGTTACTTTCTCCGGTGTCGGTGGTCGTAATAGCCGTTCATTAACTAGAGAGTCCCGTGAATATGATCCGAATGATCTTGGAGTTATATCAGAGTCTACGGTCGACAGTAGTGATGTTGCTATCAACGTTTATACTACTGCTAATCCTAATTTTAGCTCGGTACGTGGTTTAACCAACCGCGTTACTCCGCAAGATATCAATAGCACTCAACTCTTTAGTACATCTGCTTTGTTAGCACCTGGATCTGACACCGATGATCCTAAGCGTGTTAACTTCGTTGGTATTCAAAACAGCCACACTATCGCTACTGTAGATTCCAGACCAGTTACAGTTCGTACTGGGTATGAGCAAATCGTCGGTAACCGAGTTGGTGATGGTTACGTTAGTACTGCTAAACAAGATGGTGTTGTTGAATCCGTAACGGAAGATGGCGTCATTGTTAAATACAAAGATGGCACGACTGAAGGATTTGAATTAGGTAGACGTTATGGCCATGCTGGTGGTTTAACCATTCCACACACCATGCGTGCTACTATGAAGCCTGGTGATAAGTTCTCTGCTGAAGATGTCATTGTTTTCAACAGTGATTGGTTCGAGCAAGACTTGGTCAATCCTAGAAACGTGATGATGAAGTATGCATCCATTGCTCGTGTAGCTTTGGCTGAAACTAAACAGACTCACGAAGATGCTTCCTCTATCACTAGAGAATTGTCTGAACGTTTAGGTACTAAGACTACTAAGGTTAAGAAGGTCACTATTGCTTTTAATCAGACCGTAAAGAGTTTGATCAAGGAAGGCACTAGCGTTAACTTTGATACTATACTTTGTAGCATTGAAGACGAGGTGACAGCTAACAACGATCTGTTTGATGCTGACACTATTGATACATTAGCCATGTTGAGTAATCAGACACCTACTGCTAAAATGGAAGGTGTGGTAGAGCGCATTGAAGTTTACTACAATGGTAGCAAAGATGATATGTCTACCTCTTTACGAGAAATCGTAAATGAATCTGATAGAAAATTGGCTAAACGTTTAAGAGCAAAGAGTAGTAAGGTATTTACCGGTGCGGTTGATGAATCATACCGTGTAGATGGCGAGCCTTTGATGCTGGATAACTTAGTGATCTGTATCTACATGACAGCAGTCGTAGGTGCAGGTGTTGGAGATAAGGGTGTGTTCGCTAACCAAATGAAGACTGTGTTCTCGGAGATTATCGATTATGATATTCGAACAGAATCAGGACTCAAGTTAGATGGTTGGTTTGGTGCTCTCTCTATCTTTAAACGTATCGTGAATAGTCCGGTTACTATCGGAACGACTAACGTCTTATTACGTATTGCTGGTGAACGAGCCTACAAGGCTTACAAAGGAATTAAATAATGAGCAACATTACTGTATCTGAACAAAATGCTGCTACCACCATGACCACTCTCACAAACGCTGCTGAGTTGGCTGCTGGTATCGCCATGGAAGTTCTCAATCAATCTTTTAGTTCTACTGAACAAGAAGTTCCCACGCTTGATATCGTGAGAAATGTAACTGTCCAGAGAATCAAAGCAAATCACAACTTATAAGGCTAAGCATGATTTCTAATTCAACTCTGGAACGTATTTCAGATTTGTCCAAGGCTATCAATGACCAGGGTAAGGTAGCTGTCCCTGGTGCTGATACTGCTTTGGCTCTACTCTGTAACAATACAACTATCACTGGCTTTGATGCTGGCGATAACATCGTAGAGAAGATTGCACTTGAATCTGACAACGTTGTCCATAATTCGATGATGGATGAATTGGTTGGTACTGTTTCTCGTGCAGTCTGTAGTCATATTGACTTCGCTAAGAATGTTGTCAATCCAGCCATTAAAGAAGTAGTTAAGTATCTGGGTGTTCACCTTGATGGCTACACTGCTGAATCAGTAATTGATACTCGCATTGAACGTGTGTCTCTACCTGACTTCCTGCTCAACACAGGTATCAGAAATGAGATCGAAGGCTATTCAATGAGTGGTGTGAAGAAGTACATCGAACCTGAGGGTGTGCTCAATCTGGCCAATATTGAGATGGACAAGTTACCAGAAGCCGTTTCAACTGGTAGTGGTAATCTGGATGTGAGTATCGGTACTTGGCTGGCTGGCCAGGAAGCTGGTTTCCTCAATGAGGTCTATGAGAACTTCTTTGCTGATCCGAAGGAGCATCGTAGAGAATCAGTGAATATGATTAGCTATCTGAATGATTACACCCATGGGTATGATCGTGCAATTGCTATCTTCTTACTGGCTAGAAGAATCTTCTCTTCTGGGCAGAGTCAACGTAATGTTGATTTCGGCTCAAGACTGAAGCAGTTCCTGGAAGTATCTTCCTACAAGGTTGCTGATTTCATTAAGGTCATGGAAGATGCAGAGAAAAATGATCAGATCATTCTGTCACACGACAAGGTGAACAAAGTCATTAAGGTCTGCTCAGCCACATACCTGCCTTGGTTGGAAAAGGGTAACACTCCTGAAGTACTGTACGGTGCTGCTATTGTGGGTGGTAATATCTTTACTTCAGTCAAATTGGCAGAGCGTAAGGATGAATTGCTGAAAGCGTGGGGTGTCCATAGATCTGCTCTGAACAGCAGCTATCGTAACTCATACCACAACGCTTACATCACTGCATTGAGGGACGGTTTCTACAAAGACATGGTTAACATGCCTGAAGCAGAAGCTGAGTACCATGCTCAAAACCCCAACGCTAAGGATGAAATTGCCAAGCTGTTGGAAATTGAGCTTCGTGAAGTAGGACTGGAAGATCGTAATGATCACTACAGAACTGTGACACGTTTGGTAGCTCGTGCTAGATTCTTCTACACTGACGTATACAAGTTCTTGTCTACTGTGGATCAACTCACTAAGGATGGTAATACTTCCTTGGAAGAAGCTCTACATGTGGCAACCATTGAATACGTGGCCGATTATGTCTCGGCTCAAATCCTGATCCGATAATCATGGATGTTCGTAAACTGATTAGAAATCCAGATGCGATTAAAGGTCAGTTAAAGAAACAAGCCGATAATTCACTGATTACTAACAAGGGATGTAAGATCTACATCCCTGCTAGATTCGCTGAGAGAAACTTAGCTGATCTAGGTGTTGATAATTACATTGTCGGTATGTTTGCAATGACAGTTGATGATACTTACTATTCGTTCTGTAACATCAATGCTTTGATCCAGATCACTCCAGACGCTATTAATAAAGTTAATATCGAAGGTGAGGATTACTTCGAATTTGTTTTCCTGAAGGGTAGTACTGTTATCAAGAACACCTTCCTGATTATGAATGACGTTCTGGTGTTTCGTATCTATGATGAATTCATGTCTAAAGGAAACATTCCATGGTACATGAGTTACGAAGACTCCGGTAAGATGTTTGAGACTGCCGGTAAACACGGTGGAACTAGTGTTGGTTCAAATCCAGAAGTGGTTGAAATGCTTATTGCTACTATCTTTAGAGATGCTAAGGATAGAAACATTGCATTGAGAACCATGATCAATACTAGAGAAGACCTTAAGACTAAGAAGTTCGTTACGATCCCATTACGTAGCGTGGCTTATGCTGCTAGTAATACTACCAACAAGTTAGCTGGTAGCTATTTCTCAGTTGGTTTGACTTCAGCTTTAGTTAACCCAACTGAACGTACTGAAAAAATCGAAGCTATTCTTAGAGTTTAATTTCATAAGTGGGAGTATCTTCGGGTACTCCCAAATATGATGTGATGATGATTATTTTCTAAGAAGGATTGCAAATATGTTATTAGGCGTCAATAGTCTTCTTAAAACAACCGCCGATGCCGCTACAATGTCCAGTAAGGTAAATGATACCTTAGATAAAATTGGTTTAACTAGCGACGCTATTAATGCGAAAATCGATGATGTGTTTCGTAAGAAGCGTGTATTAACTAGTGCAGATACTACAGAAAGAATTAAGGATTCAAGCTGGGTGAGTCATTCCATGATGACACGTAGTTTGACCTATGAAGCAGGTGATGACATGCTTCGATTCTTTAGCTCTGCTGATTTAAAGTTTGAAGATACTTCTTTGGGTGGTAACTTTGTTATTAATCCAAGACCTCAATTTACCAGATACGCTGATCCTAGATCAAGAGGTATCATGTCAGATACTAAGGATGTATCTGTCGCTGAAGATAAAGGTAGATTCGGTATGGGTCACTACTATGCTGAAGCCATAGATGACACACACCAAACAATCCACATGCGTTTTGGTATTCCAGAATTCAATAGCATGTTGGGTTATGTTAGAAACTTCTTTAACAATGATTTAAACCGATTAGCTACTAGGGGTAGAGTTACTCCAGGTATCAGTGACTTCCTCTATTACGGGAGTAAGCTAATTGTTGGATGGTCCTTCAAGGCGCTACATTTAGTCGAGTATGCGTTGAAGACTGTATCGAGCTTCTTTACTTTCATTGCCAAGATTCCTGCTAGTAAATATTACTATGTTAGACCTACCATGGTTGTCTATTGGGCAGCCGTCACTAACATGGTTAATATGATTGCATCTTATCGTGGCTGGACTAGCTTTACTGGTAAGATCACTAATCCTGACTTAGATGACAAGACTCGCATTAAAAGTGAGATGGACCCAGACGCAGCTAACTATCTCCATCAGTTCTTACCTGATGTGTTTTCAGCTACTGGGTTCATTGATGTTTATCAAGCAGCTACTAGAGCAGAGCGTATTAGAATGTCTGTCAACGACGACATTAATAGTGCAATGGAAAATAGTGGTAGTATTGAAGACTTTAAGAAATTCTCTCAGGATTTCTTAGATGGTAAACGTCAATACAATCGTGCTAACTATTCAGGTGCTACCTTAGAACAAGCTTGGGCTTCTTTCATGGATTCTGGCTACGGTAAGCCAGCAGAAGGTGACTCAGATACCATTCTCAGTAACGAGAAGGCTATGCGTTCATCTAATAATGAAAGTGCTGAGAGACAAGATCCTACTAAGGGACCTACTCCGCATTCGGCTCAGAATATCGATGGTTGGGGTAAACATACTTTAGCTGTCCTTAAGGATGGTGCAGAGTTTGCTACGTTCCGTGTAGATCATACTGGATCAGTGGAAGAAAGCTTCCAATCTAGTACAGGTGAAACAGATATTGCTCAGAAGTTTAACAGTGCTTCTGCACAAGGTCGTGCTGCTAAGTTTTCACTCTTTGGTGGTAACATTGATGGCGGTATTATAGATACTGTTAAGAATGGATTAGGTTCTATTATTGAAGGTGGTATCTCTGGTATCCCATTCATCGGTAGTACTATCATGCCTGCTCTTAAAGCAGGCGCTGGTGCAGCTTATGCAGACATTCCAGAATACTGGCAGAACTCTTCGTCCACTATGCCACGAATGAGTTACACCATGCAACTGGTTGCACCTTATGGTAATCCATTATCCCAGATGATCAACATCTACATTCCGTTATGTATGATCTTAGCTGGTGCTCTACCATTATCTACTGGTAAGCAATCCTATACTTCACCTTTCCTTTGTCAAGTCTTTGACCAAGGTAGATGTCAAACTAGATTAGGTATCATTGATAGCTTACAGATTACTCGTGGTGTTAGTAATCTCGGTTTCAATAAGAAGAAGCAAGCCATGGCTATCGATGTGAGCTTCACTATTAAAGACCTTAGTACAGTGATGCACATGCCTATTGCAACTGGTTTTGCTCTAGATCCTTTAGAAGGTATCTTCGATGAAGATACTATCTTTACTGATTACATTTCAGTACTGGCATCTAACAATTTAGGTAAGAATATTTACGTTGCACAGAAGTTTAATAAGCGTCTGATGGCACGTTATAGACAAATACAAGAAATGACTAGTCCTTCTTTCTGGGCAGGTTACTTACATGACATGACCCCTCTGGGATTGGTTGATGCTTTCTTCAAGGAAGCCGATCGTTCTTGAACAAAAAGTAAACGTCATAAAGGGAGTACCGAAAGGTACTCCCTTTATGCTGCATTAATTCTAAATAAAAAACTTTCAGCAATATATAGTAAAAGTGAGCTTAGAATCATCTAGCTTACTTTTTAATCCGTTTAACGTGTGATGAACGTTAAACACTTTTAAGGAAACAACATCATGAAGGTTATTATCTCCAAGAACGAAATCAACGCTTCCAACAGTGCAGTCGTTGCAATGCTGGTCAGCATCGACATCGCTAAGGGCCGTGCCCGTGACGAGATGGTGCGTTGCGCTGAAGATGCAAAGAACAACTTCGCCAAGTTCGTTAAAGACATTCAAAAGGATGTGATTGAACGCGGCGACTCCAACAAAGTCGTGGTCAACTACTACGAAGAAGGTGGTCAAGAGTATGTCAGCTTTGATCTCAACCCTGACTACTACATCCGCTACATGCAACTGGTCACCAAGTACGCCAAGCCCTACGCCAACATCATCAACAGTGTTGTCGGATTGCTGATGTCCTTCAAGGCCGCATTCCAGAACTTTGGCTTCATCGCCAAAGGCTTCGAAGCAGAGTCCAAGAAATTGGAAGCTGAGTTCTCCACCAAGAAAGACTAATCTAGTCTTCTGACCAATCTCCCTAGAGTCTGATAAACTCTAGGGTTTTAAATCTTACATCAAGGAATCATCATGGACGCCATCGACATCACCGTTTCTATCGCTGCTGGTATCTTCTGCATTTACCTGGCTTGGTCTGAGATCAAGGAAAAGCGCAACAAGGGTTAAGCTATAAGCTTAACGTGAAAAAGATCTATTGATCTTTTTTTTCTTTTTCCACTAGGGTTAAATAAAAATATCTTGGCGATATATTCTTGTTATGAGTTAGAAATAACTCTACGCAATTTAACCTATTTTCAAAGGAACCCTCATGTCTTCTCTCGTACTCGACAATAAGTCTTTCTTCCAAGGTCTGGGTAGCATCATTCGTGGTAAGCTCGATCCAGTAGTAATGGATGTGGAAGAAGTGACAATCGAGAACAAATGTCAGACGATTCTCTGTCTCGTTGATAAGAACAATATCGATTCGATGGTGGGCGCTGCTCTGTGGATCAGCCGTTTGGATTTCGACAAGAACATCACTGTCCATTCTTTCCACCCCCTGGAGCCAAAGCCACCTGTTGGTGAATTTGATCAAGTGATCAACTTTGGTTGTTACATTCCAGAGCAATCTCTGAAGGGCTACATGGGTAAGCTGCATACCAAAATGTTTGTTTACCGTAACATGTACGAAAAGCTCAAGGAGACCAATACTCTGGAGATCATTCGTCCTTGCGACGATTGGTATGGCGCTGAGCAAGCACTGGCTGATAACAGCATTGCTTACAACGTCAACCAACTCATGTTCATGAAAGAGAATCCATCCAACATCATGTGTTTGGTGAACCTCGTTCGTGACATTGCACTCTACATCAACTATGCCCATAAAGGCATTAAAACTATTGCTGAACAAATCAAGATCCACAATATCCGTGTGACACTTGAACGTGCTTTCAGCAAGCAAAACATCCGCAACGCCATTCGTGAGTTGCGTGAGATCGATGATCCAGATGGCTACCGCTTGCGCCTGGATCAAGTCCGTCAAATCTCCATGCTCCATGGCAAGGAAACTCTCCTGGTAATTCCAGGAAAGGGTTTGATGGGTGTTCCACGACGTTTCATCATTGAAGTATTCTCCTGCCCCTCGGGCATGAGTCGTGATGTGATGAAATCGATTCTCCCTGTGAAGGGTTCCTGCATCACCTACGAAAGCATTGCTGGCTACGAACTCTATCGCTTCGTCACTGAAGACAAGAAACGTAGCCGCATCTTCGCTACCCAATTGAAGGCAACACACATTTGGGAAGAAGGTGAAACTATCGTGGCTTTGGTGCCACAACAGCAAAAGTAATTAGGAGGAGCCTAGGCTCCTCCTTTTTATGTAACCATACTTTTAAGGATGAAGAATGATGACCGAATTTGCTCTGTGGATTTTGATTGCTGTCAGCAGTCAAGGTACTTTCGCACCAACCAAGCTCGATGAGTTTAAAGACCAAAGGGCGTGTCTGGATCTCAAGCGTGAATACGAAGCACTTAACACAACCGGCACCAAGTACCGCTGTGCTCCTGCAACTGTGATTAAACGTTAACCATGCCGTGGATCTGTAACTTCTCTAGATTCGATTTATACTCAGGCTACTCCTTTAAAAAGGATAAGCTATTCAAGTATAAGTCGGATTGTGTATTGATACAGATCAGTTCTTTCGAGATCAACAATTATCCAGATGGTTTATCCAAATGGGTAAGAGAAGAGAATCGTCACAGATTCTTTTTTCACGATGTCAAAGAAACTGACAACAGCTTTGAGGTTGATAAACCTACTCAGAGTGATATCGATAAAATTCATTCTATCTTGGTCAAAGCTTTGGCTGAGAATTTGAATGTTATTGTTCAATGTGATATGGGTGTCAGTAGATCTGCCGCCATTGCATTGTTCGGTGTAGAGATGGGATTCAAGAACGTTGGACGTTCTAAGAATTTAAACATCTATCTCTATGAGCAGCTTAAACTTAAATTATAAAGTAACGGGCAATTATCTGATTATGACGCTTATGCGTCTTCAGTAGTTGTCCTTTATTTTTTCTTTGTATGAAGTCACAAATCCACACTTACTATAATGATACTTACAAGGGACCACACGATGGAACCGCCAGACCAAGTATTGCAGAGGTTTATTTAGGGAAAGCTCTTCACCACTTCACTCAGATTGGTGTTGCTACGGAAGACGGCCCCTATCAGCAACTCAAAGATTTCTGGAATGTTAAATTTTATGACGGTGGCTTACTGGCAGAATATGCAAACAAATACATTGCAAGCCAACAAGTTACTCTCTTGGATTTCTCAAAAGTACTCATGGTAACTGAGTATCAACAAAAAGATGTAGGTATTCGTTTCTACACCTCTTTGTATGATGACGAAGTTGTTATTGACATTATTCAATATAAGAGTTCTTCTAAGACAGAACCTGGTGATCGAGCAGAGTTGTTTAAACGCTTCTCTGGTAAATTCGATTTAATGATCTGTCCTAAGAATATGGTTAATGTCTTTAACGAAGCACAACAGTTGTCCTATGAGGTAATTGACATAAAAACGTTTTACTGTAATTAAGGTTAAATATGGCAACTGCTCCTAATAGAACATATGTCATTACTAAAAATAGTAGTGCACAATGGACTACCAGCAATCCAGTATTAGCCAACCTTGAAATCGGTGTGGAAAGAGACTCCAATTTCTTTAAAATTGGTAATGGTATCCATGCATGGAATGCTCTACCCTATGCTATCTCAGCAGGAGCAAGAGGTTTGATTGTCTTCGTTAGTGAAGATCCTGATAACATTATTGCCTACGGTCAAGATGGCGGTTTCAAGTTAGCTGGCGAATACTTCAACGCTATAGCCGATTATACGAATGGTAAGACTGGTGCTAATAATATCCCAGTCCCAACCAAGTTGTATAACCAGACTATTTTCACTATTGGTAGAGACATTAAGGAAATCCTCCTAGATATCTCTAACATGAAACACAAACTGGATTTGATCACCAGTGCTGTAACTATCAAAGATGGTTCTACCACTGCTACAGATGCCACCTGGTCTGTAGCAAAGATAGTCGATCAACTACTGCAAGCAAAAATGGATGTCAAGAATGATTTACTTGATAACCATGCGGCAGCTTATGATGCGCTTAGCTCCTTAGCAGCTTACCTTGCAAGTGATCCTAGTCTGGCTACTAGTTTAGCTACTGAACTTGGTAATATGGTTAGGTTCAATACTGGACAGAGTCTGACTGTAGCACAAAAAGGTCAAGCTCGTGAGAATATCGGAGCTATTGGTAAAGATGATATCGGTGACCCAGTAGATCTAGTGGCATCGTATGAAGCAGCACTTGGTACTGCTACTGGTAGTACGTTTATTGAAAGGAAGTTATAATGACCGTTTGGGCTGAAGGTCTTGCCTTAGCTAAACGTGTCGCTGCTGATATGACAGCAGTAGTGAATCGTATTTTATTCTTGGAGAATATCTCGGTTCACTCTGCTTTGGATGTCAACACCGATTACGAAGACAAAGACCCTACCACTGGTAGATTCAAAACCATTACACATAAGAGAGGTAATGGAACAATAATCAGAAGGACTACTTATGAAGTAGATCCTGATGTGCCAGCAGAAGTACCACCTAAGTTGAATCTTAAGGTAGTTACTATCTTTGCTAAAGATGGTATTACCATTCTCCAAGAGGTCAGATATAGAGTTACCTACGACAGCGAAGGTGACATTACATCTGAAACTGTACTGAGTGAATAAAGATTCAACCATATTCGTCTCTGTGGCCTCGTATAGAGACCCAGAGACGTTTATGACCGTATCTGATCTCTTGGCTAAGGCTAAGTATCCTGAACGCGTATACGTCGGCATATTAAGCCAGATCGATAGAAGAACAGAGTTCAAGTTCTTATCTTCTTTTGGTAGGCGTATCAGGCAAGAGGTCATGGACTATAGGGATTCCAAAGGGGTGTGTTGGGCTAGATCAAGAATACTTACTAAGTTAAGGGAACAAGAAGAATATGTTCTACAGATCGATTCACATTCCAGATTCAAACCTGGGTGGGATGAAACCTTACTTAACATGTACAGTCAACTTGGTAAACGTAATGCTGTCATATCGTACTACCCACCAAACTACACACCTAATCAGCCTATAAATTATAACGAGAATGCTTACATCTACTTCCTGATTAAAGAGTTCAGAGATCCAGGTATACCTAGATTCTCATCAGGAATATTACCTAGAGCAGTAAAACCAATTAATGAATGTGGTACATTCGGTATTGCAGGTGGTTCATTATTTGGACATAGGAGCGTTTTTGATACTGTGCCCTATGATCCGAACCTTTACTTCTTTGGGGAAGAGCCTAGCTATGCTCTGAGGCTTTACACACATGGTATAGACATATATGCACCAACTGAAAGCTATATGTACCATTACTACAACATCATGGATAGAACCAATATAAGAGATAGAACTCTACACTGGGAAGACCATATTGCAAAGGTTAACTATCATAACCGTATTGCTTACGATAGACTAAGATATCTATTCCAAATAGGGCCAGTTACTAACACAGCTAACTTAATAGATATTCAGAGATACGGTTTAGGTACTTACAGAACCTTACCTCAATGGGAGAGTCGTTTAGGTATCAACCTAAAGACTGGTCATATAGGTGAGGCAGTAAAGAGTAGGATCTATTATTAACGTCATAAAGGGAGTGGCCTAGGCCACTCCTATTTTGCCGATTTTTAAAAAGTGCACGCCTCAATTGCGCGCCCTATATATACATGTCTTTATTACTCTCTTAATCGAGTAGTAAACTACTCGTATATACTCTATTGAATTAAATGATTTTATTGTAAAGCCTTTAGCTTTACTTTATTAATCTATTTGGTTTTATCTAAAATTTATTGATACTTCAATAGTATGCTCAGATTGATTTTTTCAGTCTGAGCGAGCTAGAGGATAGACGAGGACTGAGGATACCGAAGGTAGACGAGGGAGGAGACTATACCAGCGAGCGAAGACCATCCTACGGAGTCTTCTACGCAGTAGACATACTAACTTAATATTATATACTAGGGGGGCGTAGCCCCCCATTATGTATGTATGTACGTACCCACAGTATCAATAGTAACAGTATTTTTTTAATAGTACATAAAGAGTCAGTATCTATGACTCTATGAAAGGATAATGAAATGGACTTTATTAAGATATACGACAACAACGATAGGTACGATAAGCTAGTGGTGGAGCTGCATATGGCTAGGTCAGAGTTCAAAGGAGCACTAGACCATATACTAGCTTTGAAAAAAGATCCAAAACCACTCTTTAAGTTTAGTGATGTGTTTCATCCAATCACTTATGATAAACGTCTACAAAGTAGAGTAAAGCAAGAACAAAAGAATGTAGAAGAGCATCTCATTAAAGTGGCTCAAGCTAGTTTACTTACCATAGAACATCTTGATAATGTGATGCTTCCTTGGTTGGCACAGACAACTGCTCAATTGTTTAATGTCCCTGATTGGGAATACGATCAGTACTGTAGTCAATATATTCATTTTAGACCACAGTACCATTTGGCCTCTCATGAGTTGAGTGAATACTTCAAGGAAGTAGAATTAAGAAATGGGAGTTATGTTTACTTGATAGAGAGTCAAGGAGCATTCAACCATAAATGTGATCGCTATTTGAGGGAGGTTGAGTTCAAGTCATTGAACTTCAGAACTACAGTAGCGAGTTTACGTCTAGAGCCTTAGGGGCGAAAGGATTCTACCATGAGACAATCAGTAGCAGTAGTGGGTAGTTTGGATAAGGTTAATAGTTTCTTTCAACAAGCTATTAGTCAAAAGCATTCCATCTATCAAAGTAATGATGTACTATCCTTGCTGGTGAGTAAGGTCATGGTAGCTGGTCAAGATACGTATCATGTTAAGCTGATGAAGCAAAAGAAAGATGATACCAGTGTATGTTTGACCAAACAAGTTTGTGAGAACAAAGACGAATTGATGAATCATTTTATGTTCATCAAGGATGCAATCTTTTAGAGGATTAGAAATGGCAAGTTACACAGATGCCGATAAGATAATGGATGTGGATACTCTCATAGGCCATGTAAAGAAGTTAGGTGGCTATGTAGAGGAAGAGACGAACAACACTTTGGTGAAGATTGAAAAAGGTCATGCTGCTGTATTGTGGCAAGGTGATAAGAACCTGGGTGCCTTTCTCATCATTGATAAGGTTCGTATTTGTATCCGTCCTTATTACTACGATGCTTACGAGGAAGGTGCAGTAGGCACCAGACAAAAACACAGCGTTCCTCTGGCATATGAGAACTTAGGTGTCGAGCAACGAGTAGAGACTTTTAATAAGAATGCTCAAGAGTTCTACAAGAGTGGAATAGCTGAAGGTTTTAAACTCGCAGCACCGTATGTGATTAAAGACCTCAAGCCATTCAAGATGAAGAATGCAGCAGGTAATAAGACAGCGTAATGCCATTACCTGAAGATTACCTTACATGGAACTATAGACAAGTGGACTCCAAAGGTTATATACAGATGTATAATTTGGCCGATGGAGAAATACTAGAAGGTGTCAAAGGTCCATCGTTGAAAATTGCTAGTGAGGTAACTACTGATAAAGTAGATAAAATCCATGCTATAGCTTTACTCTACCATGGTAAGGCTATTAGCGGCACTAGGTTCATCACACACCACGACAGTATAACTGCTCTTTATATGTACCTGGGTGCTAACCCTTTATATGCTCGAATACAAGAGTATATTGTAGGTTTTAGTACTTTAGATGATTGGTTCTTAGATCCTTGGCAAGCTTTTAGAATAGCCCAGGAGAAGAAACAAATACATGAGAGCTATTATTCTGATGAGAGGCGTCCTCTATACACCAATCAAGTTTTATTTTTTAACAAAGGTAAAGAATAATTTAGGTACAACAACCTAATGAAGGATATGAAATGAACCAAACACATGCGACTCAAGTAGTCAAACGTATCAACGCTATGGAGTTTATTGACGAAGTAGCAAATAGCCCTATTCCTGTGATGCTCACATTCACTGCTGGTGGATGCAGTAGCTGCGGAAAGATGTTGGGTACATTGGAGACTATGGTAAAGGTCTACAATGGTCGTATCAAGTTCCTGTACATTGATACTTCAGAAGCTGGTGAGCTGATGATGCATTATCGCCGTGGAGGTACACCTCTGTCGCTGTTGATGCTCAACGGTAAGGTGGTTAAGTCGACCTTGATTCAAACTCAAGAGCCTAACTTCCCTAATGAAGCAGTGTGGCTGGGTAACGCTATGTATATCCAATACTTTGTTCAATTCCTTGATAGCGCTTTGCACGCTATCAATACAAAACAACTGAGTGCTTAAAATGGGTGAAATTTCTTTTCTGGATGCAGTTCGTCAACTCTTCCAATCCAAAGATTACCAACACTTCAAATATCTCCATGATGTTTTGAGTTCTGGTATCAACACCACAATCAGTAGTGGTGATTTCCATATGGCTGCTGACTTCATCAATCAAGTTAACAATGACTTGACTGGTGGTCGTAATGCAGAATACATTGGCCTGGAGATGAAGGTCAATACTGTTCGCAACATGCTCAGAGACATCTCGAAGTTCAAGCTCAGCGACAATCCTGGTGCTGCTCGTTTTGCTCATGAATGTCAACACTTGCTAGTCATTCACACCCGCACCCCAGAAGCCTTTACAGCTTTTGTAGTGCCTGTACTGGATGAGTTCATTGAACAAATCGATGCTTTGACTAATGCTACTAATGTGGTACAAGTCACAGAGATCGATGCTAACAAGATTGCTGGAATCATCCCTCGCCTTAAGAGAGAAGATCGTAAGAAGGCTTTCGAAGTTACTGAACAACGTTCTGCCGAGTTCATTAACTTGGTGAATGATCCTACGAGTTCTTTCTCTGAACTGAATGAAGCTGTGGCTTCTCAGATCGTGACTGCGCTGAGTCTGATTCAATTGGCTTTGACGGATGCTCAACCAGTCGCTGTTGATCGTAGTTCTTTGGGACCTGTTGTAGGTGCTACTGCATCTACTGAAGCCAAGGACATGATCGATCCGCCTGCTGAAACCCCAGCACCGAGTTATACCAGTGAGTTTCCTTTTGTGTTCAACCAGATCAAGGCACTCAAGGCTGGTTCTAAGGAATACAACGCTAAGATTAAATTCTTTAGCGCCTACATCAATTCACTCAACACTCATGAAGTTCAAGACATCTACCGAGATGCCTCCAAGATCGTCTTCAATGGTGATTTGGAAACTACGGTATTGGTCAACAAACTTTTGAGTATTGCCTGAGGTAAATATGGAACTGAATGAAATCCAAAAACGTGTAGTTGAAATCCTCAATAATCATATCACTCATGATATCGAGGACAATCAATATGATAAGAACGTTGCTGATGAACTCGATTCATTGGACGTTGTAGAAATCATCATGGCTCTCGAAGACGAATTTAGTCTTGAGATTCCTGATGAAGACTGGGAGGAGTCTTTCCAAGATAAGCCTCTGACAGTCAATGCTGTAGCTGAGTTCATTAAAAATAAACTTAGCTAAATATAGTATGTGGTTAGAAGGTGTGTTACAGAAAGAATACACTGGATGACTAGGTATTTATATTTAATCAGTTTCTCGTTGCGGTAGCGCCTTCGTGTTTGATCTTACATTTTTCTTTCTATCCTTTCAAATGTTGTTTAGATCGTAAGCCTGACGCTATCACCAAGGGGTCATAAAGGGAGTACCGAAAGGTACTCCCGCTTATGATGTCGATTTGAAATAATTACAACCATATATCATCTCTATGTATTACAACCAGTAATACTTTGACAAAAAGCTTTTTATCAACCTTCTTCATAGGAAAACAAAATGTCCTTCGTACCTTTCACCCGCAAAGAACAAAACTTCGCTATCGTTGACCTGATCGAGAAAGACGGCATTGTCCTCAAAGGCCGTGAGGGTGAATACAAGGTGGATGTGTCTGCCATCAAAGATCCCGAAGTGGGTCAAACGGTTTTCCTGACGCAAGAAGCAGATTCCACGAACTGGACTCTGGTTGCCGAAGAAAAGCCCAAGAAGACCGGCAAGGGTAATCCTGTCCTGAGTGCTGAACAACGTGCTCAATTCGAAGCCGCCTGCGCTTAATCGATGATTCAAAGAGAGTACCTTCGGGTACTCTCTTTTATGACGTTCCATGTTTTTTGAAAGGATAAAGAATGTCGATGTGTTTCCTGTATAAAGATGTCCTGTATGCTGATTGCTTTCAGATCCATGACTATAAGAATTTTGCGCCATCTCTGACCGATAACAAGATCTTCATCTCGGAGAGTGGTAGAGTGGTTATTGCCATCATGGGTAATGTTCCTGAGAACATCCCTGATATCCTCGAACGCCTTGAGCGCGGTTTCGAAGTCTACAGCACGGAGATCAAATCCAAGAAGGATAAAGATAGCACTACACTGACATTCGATCAAATCATCACGAATATTGATGTTGATATGTTGGCAATTTTCCGCACCAGTGCTAAGAAGTATTTCTCTTTGGTCACTGCTGCTGGCCGTGGCGACAAAAGAGTAGTTAGCCACAATAGTGATAAAGATCAAGCGAGGCTGTTTACGCCTTCCTATGTCTTTGCAATGCTCAATGCTGGAATGACACCTGCACAAGTGTTCAAAGGTGTTTCCCAATATAAGGGAACCATCAGCAAAGAGTTCACAGCTTACGACTTGAAAAAGAAGAAGTTCATCTAACCTACTTATAAGGTAAAAAGATAATGGCCACCTCTAGCCGTCCAATGATCATCCATGGTGATAACATCATTTTCAATAATCGTTTCAAGGTAACACCTAACGATAAACCGACTACGGAGATCTTTGACATTCGTTACTTCATGACGAAGTTTGGTTTGTTCATTCCGACCAATCGTAGCGAGGTTCAGGTATTGGATTACCTCAAGAACCCAACTGAGGCTAAACAGAAGCGTCTGTCACCTTTTGTGAACTTTGTCTACCTGGTAAACCCCGATGGCGAGTTGTTCTCTCTGACCATTGGTAGAAAGACCAAAGGTAGGTTCTTCGCACAACAAATCCATTCCGGGTATGGAGTCAAGTCCATACACGATGCAGAGGGTATGAGTTGTGAGAATGCCGCTACGATTCTCTATGGTACAGACACCTATGAAGAATTTATCAACATTTACAACAAGGTGTACGATCCACATGGTCATACCACTCGTATGACGTTCCAGCAGATCAAAGAAATGTTGGCACAACACGGGATCGTGGATAATATCCTCGATTCGAATTTGGTAGTCAGTTATGGAGATTTTGATGACCTCCCTGATTGATTACCATAAAAAAAGAGTCTTGTTGAAGGTGTGTGATTCTGGATCTATTGGTCGAGAAATCAAGGATAGATATACAACTTTTACAGAGCCGTTTTCTAAATTAAATGGCCTGCTTTTGGGTAAAGGCATCTATCTCAAAACCGAGGTTGATGTTGTTGATAATAATGGAAAACAACCTTATTATCACCTTTACGGTAAGATCTATGAGGAACTCCAAAAAGATGGTAAAGAACAGTATCTTGAGTACTTCGAAGTCCAGGTAAGATTCACTCTTATCAGAGGAGAAACCAAGGAAATCATCAATTCCCAAGTGTATAGTAAGATCCATTATCCAATGATGGAAATGAACAAATACTTGGACAATTCATCTTACGATAACTTCATTGATCTGTGTGTATTCTACGATGGATTTGTTGCTGAGATTCTTGAGCAAGAAGGGGTCTTAAACACTCGAACAACTGTATGTTTAAGTAATATAATACATGTAAGGCAACAAGGCGGTAAGAGCTTTGTTGAAATTGGTTTAACTAAGGATCATTTAACACGCTATTTCCAGTACAACAGTATTGAAGATGGCTATGTTGATCAGAAGAGCTTCGCTAGCTATTCAGACCTTAGCACCTTACTTGACATAGTAGAACATGTCAAGGGCTACATGAATCGATTTAACCAAGCTCAACTCATCACTGAACCTGAACTGTGTACAGCAGTATTTTGTCAGGCTCTCAGAGACATGAGCATGGAAGATCGAATCAACGATTACCTTAAGTTGAAGATTATCTTTCTGCACTACGAAAACGAAGTTCAGAAAGTGTACAGAATCTTTACTCTTAAGAGTAATAGTCAAGTTCATGTTTTGACCACCGTCATTCAGAACCCACCTCCTCCACCTCCAACATTCTGGGAAAAGATCAAACGATACTTCTTCCGATAAGGATGAGCACCTTCGGGTGCTTTTCTTTTTTGTTGGATATGTATTTTTTATTGCTAGGATTATTATTATGTACAAAGAGTACGCATTGGAGATGTGGTAGAGTGGCTGAATACACCGGTCTTGAAAACCGGAGCTGGGAAACTGGTCGTGAGTTCGAATCTCACCGTCTCCGCCATTTAAGGAGTAAACATGAAAGTTGTAAAGATTGCGGTAGCAGTAGCAGCAGTACTCCTTGGTGGTTGTACTGTAGTGCCATACAAAACTACGTATCAGACTTGTCAATTGCTAGACACAGCAATCAAAGAGTCTAATGAGTTATCGCCAGGATGGTACATTGAAGCTGGTGCTATCTTGGAGAAATGCGGTGATCCTACTGGACCTGCTCGTGCTGAATTTACAGCATGTTTTGCTGACAAGAGTCAGCCAGCAGCAAGATGTCTAGAACAGTTCGGTGAACCTGAACCACCGAAGAATTGAAACATAACTGCCCGTAGCTCAGTTGGATAGAGCAACAACCTTTAACGAGAGTTACATCTCACAGGAGCACCACCGAAAAAATGATTGGTAGTCGAAAGGCGTAACAATCAATCGAAAGACGGTAAAACAGCAATGGGTGAATGGAATCAAAAACGGCGAACACTAAAGCTACCAAGGATAGTCGAAAGACGAAAAGCATTTCATGATGCTTCCAAAGGAATGTATGTCAACGCCGTGCCAAGCTTATCGAAAGATAAGAAGGTGTAGAGACTAGACGGTTCCGGTCTAAGGATTACTTAGTTGTTTCGTGATTACTATCGACGTGTTTTGTCGAAAAAGTCCACGATATAGCGATTATTAATCTACGATCAAGACATAGTCCAGACCACAAACAACTTAAGATCCTTTAACGTATGGTAATTTAGTTGGTAGTGAAAACTATAGTGGTACGCTAAGTTGTGGGTCACTGGTTCGAACCCAGTCGGGCAGGCCAATCTTTTTAAGGAGTAAGCTATGAAAATCGAACTCTTTAAAAGGAGTCACGATGGCGGACCAAACTCAGGTGTAACTGGGTATTGGTTGATTGAATGGAAGTTAGGTTTCTCAATTGTGATATTGAGATTCTCTAAAGGTAGTCGTGAAGCATTTCACAGCCATGCTTTCAATGCATGGACTTGGTGGATCAAGGGTAGAGTCATGGAGTACTTTGCTGATGATAGAACACCACTACCTTGGCGTCCTAGTCTCAAGCCTAAATTTACACCAAGAGATTGTTTCCACAAGATCGTAGCACAGGAAGTAACTTGGGCTATTAGTTTCCGTGGACCTTGGATGGAAACTTGGCAAGAGAAAAAATTAGATAAGGTTACTACTTTGACTCATGGACGAGTTATTGTTGAATAGATACATTCCATCTTAGCTCAGTCGGTAGAGCAGCAGGCTGTTAACTTGTTGGTCCCTGGTTCGAACCCAGGAGATGGAGCCATGTATCAACGGAGGATTGGCTGAATTGGTAAAAGCACCGGTTTGCTAAACCGGCGTCCTGAAAAGGGCACAGAGGTTCGAACCCTCTATCCTCCGCCAATTGTATTAGTTAAACTGGACGCATGGCCGAGAGGTCAAAGGCAGCGGATTGCAAATCCGAATCGAAAGATACATAGGTTCGAATCCTATTGCGTTCTCCAGTAACGAAGCATCCATATGCAGGGCGTTAAGTAGTGCTCCACACTACTGATGAGAGTTCGATTCTCTCTGGATGCTCCAATTCAATAGTGTCCTTTTAGGTGTGACCATAGCTCAATGGTAGAGCGCAGGGATGTGGCCCCTGTGGTTCTGGGTTCGATCCCCAGTGGTCACCCCTAAGGGGATTCTTTTTTTCTTAATCGAAAAGAAAGTAGTTTGAAATGAAACTCTTTGATGAATCTAACAATTACGAATTACGTGATTTTTCACTTCGTAATGATGCTAATAAACAACCAATTGTTTATATCAATATCTTTAAAGATACCTCTGTAAGTGAAGGTATTTCCGAAGATGGTAAGAGTATTATTAGTATTGGTAAGGACTACAATAAAACTTATCACTCGAAGATAACACTCTTCATGAAAAGTCTTGGCGTATTTAATATCCATTCAGTTAGTGAATCGGATAAAGAACGTATCAATCTTTTAGCTCGTCTGTTAGATGATTATAAACACGCTAAAGTGTTTATAGAGGTATTTCTAACTGGTGATAATGTTCCATCAGAAGTTAGTCTTCATGAGTTCAAATTAACAGCTACTGCGTCTGTTAATCAGTGGGGTTATTTGTTCAGTCAACAATAATAACAATACGGGACTTTAGTTAAGCGGTCTATAACACTGAACTCATAATTCAGCAGTCCCGAGTTCAAATCTCGGCGGTCCCACCACAAGGATTTTAAATGATTACGTATTGTAACCAATCAATCTTTGATTTTAGATTTAATAGCATCATAGCTCATGGTGTTAATTGCCAAGGCGTGATGGGTTCTGGAGTCGCTAAACAGATTAAAGAAATTTATCCTCTTGCTTATAATCAATATAAGCAACTTTGTGACACTGGCAACGTGGATAATTCTTTTGTATTCAGTAGGTTCTGCGATCCTACTAGAAGCCACCCACTACTAGGTACTCTCCAATTGGTCGACCATGGTGGTGGTGTTATGATTGCCAATTTATTCACTCAAGAATATTACGGTAAAGATGGTCGTAGATATGCAGATCAAACAAGTATCTATAAAGCCTTGTTACATTTGGCATATACGATTAAAATGACACCAGCTATTCATCAAGCTATTACCATACCAAAGATTGGTTGTGGTTTAGGTGGCTTGCATTGGGAGACTGATGTACTCCCGATCATTCAAGAAATTAATAGACAATATCCTATTAATTACACTGTATGTAGTATCTGACATGGTTACTAATACTCACGTTTCCAATTCCGGTGAAGTTATCACAGTTACTAAAGCACAGTTGTATAAACTGTTTGCTGCCTGGGAAGATGAGAGGCGCTGTGGTAGACTCGAATCAGTCGAAGAGATTGAGAGTCAATCCGTCGAAGAAATAGCAGAAGCAACAACCATTGATTTCTGTGATCGTTTATCAGTCCTTAAAGACAAGGAAGAAGATGAATCATGAAGAATATTACATTCTTTAAAACCTTTGTACTCTTAGTACTAATAATGCTTTTCGTCTATCTGGTCGGAAGCATTACACCAATGCTGGTTAATTACAACAGCACATTCACATTTGCAATGGTTCCACTGATGTGGTTCCTTTACATTTGGATGGTCTTTGCAGTGGTTAAGAAACTGTTTTTTATCAAACCTAAGAAAGAGGTAGAAGAAAATGCTTAAGCGTCTATGGATGATTGTTGGTATTATTGCAATGGGTATCTTTGCTACAGGTTGTAGTCCAGTTCCCGCAGGCAATGTTGGTGTCAAGATTGACAAGTATGGTGATGAACGTGGCGTCAACGTCACGGTGCTTGGCCCTGGCCGTTACTGGATTGGTCCCAATACCGATTTGTTCCTCTTTCCAACATTCACTCAATCATTCGTTTGGTCTAGTGATAATGGCAATACCAACGATAAGGCAGATGGTCGTTCAGACGAATCGTTTGCTTTCCAAACCGTTGAAGGTCTCTCTGTGAAGACTGACCTAGGTATTAGCTACTTCATCAAATCAGAAAACGCTCCAGCAGTTTTCCAGAAATACCGTCGAGGTGTTGATGAGATTACTCAGGTTTATCTGCGTGCAATGATTCGTGATTCTCTGAATCTTGCTGCTTCTTCAGTTACGGTTGAAGATGCATATGGTGCAGGTAAAGCTGAACTTCAAAAGAAGGTTGAAGAAGATGTACGTAAGCGTGCCGAGGCAGTGGGTATCACTATCGAGAGCGTTTACTTTGTTGGTCAGATGAAGCTACCTGAAGCTGTGTATAAGACAATCAATAACAAGATTGCTGCTACACAGATTGCACAACAGAAGGAAAACGAACTTCGTGCTGCAAACGCCGACGCCGCTAAGGCTATTGCGTTGGCTAAGGGTGAAGCAGAGTCTGCTCGTATCCGTGGTGAAGCTCTGAAAGCTAATCCACAGGTTCTGACCCAACTGGCGATTGAGAAATGGAACGGTGTTCTCCCACAAGTTGTTGGTGAAGCTACTCCTTTCGTAAATCTTCAAAATCTTACTCCTACTAAGTAATAAGATGTAGGAACAAAAGCCCTGATGGTGAAATTGGTAGACACTGGGGACTTAAAATCCCCCGCGAATTTAGTAGCGTGCCGGTTCGATCCCGGCTCGGGGCACCACCTTTGGAATACTGACGAATGCAGTTAGATCTACATCGGCTTATTGTGATTTAACAATCACTAGTCGTTGGTATTCCAATTCATAAAAACACCCACGGCGGTGAACTGCTTAATTGTAGTTCTGTATCTCACGATACAGCTTCCGGTAACCTAGCGAGTTATTTGGGGTTCAACCTGCACTGCGGGTAATTGCTAAAGCTGAAGTACAAGGCAGAGTCATCGGAATTGTTAAGTCATAACGGTGCATATTTACGGATCATTGATGGTTGCAGAAAAGCCTACAGCTTAACTTGTCCATTCATCTGACACTATACGTCAGTGATCCACCCGTTTGAACCACTGTGAAAGTTACTTGGCCAGCTCCTCCCTCCTCCCTCCCAAGGCCGGGTGATAAGTAACAGTGGTTCATCCTCTTCTTTATGCCATCATTTTTTCAAAGAGACTGAAAATGACTATCGATATTGGTTTTTCTAAGATCCGTGATTTCGAATACATTGCTAAACGAATCATTGAGAATTCTAATTATCATGGCGTAAGACCACCTGTAATGACTTTCACTGGTACTGTTAAGATCCATGGTTGCAACCTCGGTATCTGTCAGAAACCAGATGGTCGTTTGATCATTCAAACCAGAGAGACCATCGTTAACGAATCTAACAATTTCTTTGGTGCGTATGACTTTGTTCAAAAGAACAAAGAAGCTCTTGAGAAGATCTTTGATGCTGTTCGTAAGTCCTATTATCCGGCAGACTATAAAGACATCTATATCTTCACCGAATACTTTGGTCAGGGTATTCAACGTAAGGTTGGCGTTAAACATCTTGAACGTCGAGCTGCTATCCTCGATATCGTTATCAAAGACGATGAAGAGAACAAGACAAAGCTTGGCTATAAGAAACTTAGCAATTATCATGATCTGGGTAATGAATCTGTTATGTTCATTACCCAGTATCCTGGTTTCAGACAAGTGGTTGATTTCGGAGCATCTGAGGAGGAGCTTCGCTCTGTACTACAAATTCTTCAAGACTACACCTATGAAGTTGAGAAGAACTGCCCAGTAGCTAGATTCCATCTTCCTAACGATTTCAATGAACCACTGATTGGTGAGGGTATTGTCTGGCAGGCTATTGAAGGCCCTGAGAATCATCTAGGTCTGGTTTTCAAGGTTAAGGGCGTCAAGCACGTTAAGGTCAAAGAACCTAAGACTCCAGAAGAACTTGCACTCATGGATGCATCTACCGCGTTTGCCACAACTGCATTGGAATCTGGTCGCCTGGAGCAAGGTATCTTTAAGTTGCAAGAAAAGCTTCTTGATCCTAAAGATATTAAGAACACCAGTGTTTACGTGCGTTGGGTTGTATGTGATGTAACCGATGAACTCGGTGACAAAATCAAGGAACTCGGACTAGATGCCCGAGCAGTAGCTGTAGCAGTTGGTAAACAAGCTGCCGTCTACTTTATGAACCATGTCAAACAGGGAGATCAATCTGATGCCGATTGATGTACGATTCCATCCTCATGCAGTAAAGCTTGAGAAGACTGCTGCACTTGGACCTGGCGGTGATCGCTGGGTATGGGTACTTACGATCTCTTTCCTCGATAAGCAGGTTGTTAAATGGTATTCGACTGAGAAAGAAGCGAATGACCACATGCAGTTTGCTATCGAATTACTCAACCACTCTCGTGTAGCCTGTGAGAGAGATCAGTTTGAGAGAAATATAGTCAGAACGGCTATCGCATTCTTTGTTGGGGGTGCGGTAGGTGTTTGTCTTGTATCTTTAGCTATGAAAGTTTTCGCATGAAGTTACTAATATGTGGCCATGGTCAACATGGTAAAGACTCTGTAGCTGATCTGCTTTGTGATTTCAACAATTATAAAGCTAGCTCATCATCAGCATATGCTATGAAAGTCCTAGAAGATGTCATTATGGCTCACACTGGATATAGTAGCTTTGCCGAATGTTACGAGAAGAGAAGTCTCCATAGACCTTATCTCTATGAACTTATCAGGAACTACAATACTCCCGATAAGGCAAGGCTGTCTAGAGAGATTCTACAGGAACACCAAATCTATGTAGGGATGCGTGATCTTGAAGAATTTAATGCATCTAAACATCTCTATGATCTAAAGGTTTGGGTTGATGCTAGTGGGCGAGGTGTTCCTTTGGAACCAATTACATCTTTCAATATTCCGAAAGATGAATTCGATGTCATCATTGAAAACAATGGTACATATGACCAATTGGTTTATAAGGTTGCCAAACTAGCTAACTCATTGCAAGATCATCCTGGTAAGATCGTAGGTTCTTTCTGTGATGGTGTGAATCTTTATTACATGAGGTCCGATGGTAAGGGTGCTCATGTTAGAGATAAAGTAGCTGCTCAATACAATAGTGTTAAATGTGGCTACAGTGATGGTATCACTGTGAAGCAAATGATCGATCATTTCGGATACACCAAATGAAGAAATGAAAGTTTAACTTGAAAGACTACTAATATGTTACAACACCCAGCAAATGGGATAATACTTAGTACCTCTTGCATTTCCCACAAACTAGTAGCTAAAGTAGCTGATGGATGTGGTGGTAGCTATGAAAGAGATATTGAAGTAAACAGTCCGCAATGCGGATACAAACCAAAACTTTCTATAAAGGAAATCAAAGTGAACAAGCTCATCGCTGTTAACATCCATGCCCTGACTGATCTGGCTGCTTCCACTGCTGAAAAGGAAGCTCTGGCTGCATTCGGTCTGCCCGTGATTCATGATGCTGAGATCCAAGCCATCATGGAAGAAGAGCAAGCTAGCGCTCGTAAGGAAGCAACTCGTGCTGCCGTGAAGGAAATCATGGCAATCAACCAAGTTGCTGAAGCTGAACTTCGTGCACAGTTCGAAATGATCCGCGCTGCCAATCGTCAGATTGCACTGGCTCGTGAGAACGCCAAGAACATTGCACTGGCTCGTGCTTACGGTGCTGAAACCCGCGATTACATCCCACTGATGGTTCTGCTGGGTGCTCCTGTTTCTCGTGAACTGCAACATGGTGTTCCTCTCGAATGGCTGCAAGCCAATGCTGAGAAGGTGCTGACTGCATTCAAGGAACAAGGTCAAGCTGTGGCTGCTGCGAAGAAGGCAACTCCTCGCGCTGCTACCAAGACTGCTGCTCGCAAGTAATAGTGCGCTAGGTCCAATCCCGTGAAGGCCGGGATCGTTAGGGGTAATCCCCCTAACGCGACGCTTTAACACTATCTAGTATTCATCTCTTTAACATTAGGTTATAGGGATAATACTATTACTATTTATATACTAACCGGATTAACCCACCCGCTTCAAGCAACGGGGGAACCTAAACTGGACTCTAAAGAGCATAGTTTAGGGTGGTTCCTAGACTGCATTCACTTCGGTGAGGAATGTTAAGAGTTATCAATATAGATCATCTATTATTAATACTATCTTCAATAATAGATTCTTCTTCTGAAAATCTCTTTACTAAGACAGCAAGGAATCATCAAACGCATAAAGGCCATCCACTTCGGTGGGTGGTTCTTTTTGCTGCTTTTTCTTTTTTGATAACTTGGACACAAAAAGAGTTTAGTCTACTCGGCAAAAAGAAAGTAACAGACATGTCCCTTACCAAAGAAACGACTCTTGGCCAATTGTTTGAACAGGCCAGGAAAGACAATGGTACAACCATTGAACCTAATAACTTTGATGTCACCATTAAAGAGATGCAAGCTGAATTGGATTGTGTCTTAAAAGCAGCATTTGATGCTTGGTATGAACTACGTGTGATGCCTATTGATTGTTTGCGTGGTATCCCGCGTGTTCGATATATCGCTTCCAAAGGTAACGAAAATGGCAACAAAACTGAAGAGCATTATTGAAGGTGACCGGGAGTGGCATGTTCTGACATCTAAGGTTCCTAAGGATGAGCGTGTGATTACGTTCTCCTACGACCTGACAGAAGATAAGTTTGCTACCCATGCACCTCCTTCATACAAGAGCGACAATGGTCGTATTGTATTCCCAGGACACAGTATCGGATTTAAGCCAGAGAGTTTAGGTCAGTTCTATTACTGTGAGAAACACAATGCTGCTTACATGATGACTACCAAGTGTAATGAAGAGCAGCACTTGAACTATTTCTTACATCGTGTCCTTCGAATGAAGAAGAAAGACATCCCTAAGCGAAACAAAGACAGGGCTGATCGCGCATGGATTCATAGAAACAGAAATGCTCTATTGACATCATAAAAGGAGAGAGGGGGATGCCCCTCTCTTATGCCGTAGTAATGATAAATAAAATAAACAAAAAACATTATGTGTATAATACGGTTATTATGCAGTAACTTAAAGGTGACAGCGATGAAAGAAAAGCCCATACCCGGTCAACCACTGACTACTAAAGAAAAAAGTAGAATGTGTCTTTATGAACGAATGTCCTACTATCAAGATCAAGAGAAAGATCAGGCATTCAATCCATCAAATAGTGTTCTATTAGTGCGAGTCTCTTTTAAAAACATTAGACGCTTCTCTAAAGTTTTCGAGCAACCATTTGATACCGCTGGTTTCGATCTAATACAACAAACTGCTACTTATCTGCTTAACACCTTTAAAGCTAAGTATGCACATGTCGGTGTTGGTGAGATCACACTAGTACTTCATGGTACAGAGAAGACACCGCTTGATTATGGCGGTAAGAAACAGAAACTAGTTAGTGCTATTACTAGTGCTGCTGCTAGTCATTTTTCTTTGAAGCTAGCTAACTCCAACGACATTGATGATCTCTACGATAGAGGTATCTATCCAACTTTCGATGTCACTATCTTTAGAGTACCTAATAGAACAGAGACTGGTAATGCTCTCTTATGGGCTGAGAGAGAAAATACCAAGAAATGCATCATTGCTATTAGTAGCCATTTAGGTATTAGTAAAGATATTGATAATAAGACTTTCGTTGAACGAATTCGTATTATCAAAGAAGTACATAAATTCGATTGGGATAATGTCGATTCTAAATTCAAGAATGGCATTTATATCAAACGAAAGAAAGTACATTTAGAAGGTGAGGAATTCAGTAGATATATTACTGAGGTTCAACCTGAGTCATTTACTAATAGTAGTATTGACGAAAGAAATAAACGTATATTTATTTAATAGAAATCATATTAGAGAGTCCTATAATAGGACTCTCTTTATGTTGCAATAAAATTATTATAACAATATATCATGTCGTTGGTACTAGTATCGTGCCTATCTCTATAACCTAACTTTTAAGGTATTTCATGTCGAATGTTATTGATGGTGGTTTCGGAAAGAAACCCGTAGCAGAACAACAAGTGGCCACAGAACAAGTTGTTGTAGAAGAAGTTGATGTTGCGGCAGTGGCACCTGAAAGTCATTTCTATCCGTTCGAACGTCCCTTCATTGGATCGCATGGCATTATCACTCAGTTCTTCAAAGAAGGTAAAACTGACATGGCCATTATCCGTGGACGTAGTGGTCCTGATATTGGTATACCTACAGATTTCCTGCGTCGTCTCACCAAGAACTTCTCTGAACTGAGAATCGACGATCTGGTGGTTCTCGGTACGTTGCCTGATCAATCTATTGGTCCAGTTGCTATCCGTCGTATAGACGCACTGTCTAGCAATACCCTTTAAAAGACCATCATGGTAAAGGCTACTGCTGCCGATGGAAAGACCCCACTACATTCGGTTATTGGTGAGGGTATTTTTGTAAGTGCCGTAGAGTTTAATAAGCTCTATGGTTTAGTAACAGATCTAGAAAAGCAAGTTGCCGAGAAGCAAGACCGTCTTATTACTTGGCGTAATCTGGCTCTTCAATATGATCGACATCGAATGCAAGCATTGTGGTGGCTTCGTTCGATTAAAGAAGGTACAGCCACGACTGAGGATATTGAAAAGTTCCTCAAGAGTGTACCAGATAGCGGTGAAACTATCGTGAAGCAACATCTCGAAGAAGTAGCCAAACAACAGGGAAGTACAAAATGACCGTAGCAACAGATCCAGCAATCTTCAAGATGGGGAACTTCAATGTCGAACTTGATAAGTTACGCGATTGGAACAAAGCCGGTAAACTTTTCCCAAAGACTAGTGATAGCGCTTATCACCTTCTCTATCACATTCCGGCTAACTACAGCATTCCTGTAGCTACTCTGGGTAGCAACAATAACATTGTTTATACCCTGTCTGAGCTTCCGTCTCCCAATAAACGTAAACTGAAAGTCTTCATTCTCAGTTGTGAAGCTGACGGAACCATTCATGTCCGCAATCCTGATGGTCCCAATAAAAAGGCGATCATCTGCAAGAGTTCTGATGAACTCCATTCTCTCGTAGCATCAACTTAAAAGGAACAACGATGCGTGAAATGAAATATGTGGTTACCAAGACCAAAGAAGGTCCAGAACAAATCTTTATCTTTGATAAAGGACTTGACCATGATAGTTTCTATAATGTTCTGAGCTATATCAAAGTAGGCGATAATCGGAATTGGGAACGTCAATTCCGTGAACTGATTTCTGCTGGCTTCACTGACGGCAAAACCTGCTGGGGTAAATCTGAAACTCTGAATAAAGAGTCTCGTCCTAAAGTCGATACTGCTCTACTCTCTTAGTGTGAAGAATGGCTAAGAACTTTACACGAGAGGAAAAACACGATATCTTCCGACGAATCGTTGGAGGTGAGACATCGGTGTCTGTAGCTGCTAGCTATGAAGTTTCTACCACATGTGCTATAAGTAATATGTGTCTAGTCTCTGAGATGATCAGGGATTTTTTACCGAAGACTTTGGACAGTGTTCGAATAATGGCTAGAAGACCTAACGTCACGGCTTTGCGTGAGAATGCAGACTTTTGGTTGAAGAGTTTGGATAAGTTAGAACAGTCTCTAACCAAGAAGGGAAAACAAAAATGACATTGGCTGAAATGATTAAAGCCCTCAAGAGGCTTGATCCACGGATTCCGGTTTACAAACTGGCTAATCCACATAGCTATCGTGGTTACCATGAGCAGCTTGCTTTTGAGATTGATTCCAGTCTCACCATGGAAGCAGGTATTCTATTGGATATCTGTGAGAAGCTGTTGGGTTCAACACTCCATGGATACAAGGGTGGTGTCTACACAATCAAAGACAGTACTCCTGTCTGGATTGCTGAATACGGTAACACTGGTCGTCCACTCGAAGCTATTCAAGAAGATGGAAACATCATCTTGGGTGAAGACGACTAATGGATCAACCATATTCGTGGGCTAGACGAGGCGGTTACGAAGTATCATCGAAAGGTGACAAACGTTTCTCCGCCTTCTCTGCAAAGATAAAGCGCTTTGATAATCTAACTATTGAAGTGCTTTATCAATGTACAGATGAATTCGGTAAGGGTTGCGATCCTATCGGATTGGATTGGCGTAAAGGAAAAGGTTTCCGACCAGCCAATGGAAAGTCTCCAGAAGAACTGTATAAGGGTTATAAACAACTCTGGACATTTTGGATGGCTGAGAATATAGACCTAGTGTTTGAGCTTGCGGAGCGAGCAGCGGATGCAGGTTATGTGTTGACAGATTGTTTTGCCAGCACACCAGTAAACCAAGCAAGAGCTTTATCAGAATTACTGAACGAATTCTTTGGATTGAAAGGATAGATATGGGATTAGATGTAGATTATTATTCGATTCCAAAATCAATAGCTGATAAGAAAAGTATCCTTGATTGTGACAAGCTTTCAGTCATTGAGTATAACGAGATTAATTCTTCGGAATTTGAACATCTTAAATATTTCAGAAAAAACTCGATTAGTCGAGATATTTTCACAGAAATTATTCCACATAATCAATGTGATTATTATCTCTATAATAAAGAAGAGTTGGAGAGTAAACTCTCCACTTTAATTGAACGACGAGAGTACTTCTTAATGCTTGATACTGAAGATAGGTACAAAGAAGTACTCGAAGCTCTAACAGATATTATTCAGAAACTGGATTTCGAAAATAATTATTTTGTTTTCGCCTGGATCAGTTAATATTAAAAAAGTACACTTTAAAAGGAAATCCAAATGTACTACATTCAACGTTACAAGACAAAAGACAAAGTAAACCAAAAGGAAGCAAATAACGTTCCAACTATTGGACGTTTCCTGGATGGTGACTATATGGGTTCTGCCGAATTCGAATTCGGATCAGTTGGCCGTTCGTGGTCCAACATGTTGGAGAACCTTCCCAAGATCCACCGCCTGGATCTGACCTTCAAGGGTTCCGGTGTTGAAAAACAAGTTCCAATGTTTGTGATTGCAGATGAATCACAACTGGAAGGTATCAAAGATGAACTGAACAAACATCTCGATGGTAATCGAGTTGGTAAGTTGACCAAAGAATACACCGGTCTTTGGGAAACCTTTAAACACCAATACATCGAGAATCAAGAACGAACATGGAGTCTCGTCGATATATGGCAAGACGTTAGTCCTTTCGTTCGAACAGGACGAGCTAATGACCGTAGTGCGGTCTTTGGCTTGGACCCGAAACTTGTTATTCGGGTTTATATGGAACTTCTGCGCGCCAAGCTTATGAAAGATAAGGAGCCAGAAGTTTTTATCGGTGACTTGGTTTATGTGCAGCGTGGAGAGAAGATCGTCGAAGCTAAGGTGGTGGGCATTGGCGAATACTTCACTTACACATTGTCGTACTTCCAAAACCGAATGGTCGTCTCTGTATTTGATGTCCTAGCTAAAAAGGATGTACAGGACGATAGCTTTGTCAAGATGATTGGAGACCTTGACACTACCACTCCGCCTCTTGTATAAGAGTGTTATGTAAAGAAAGGATACTATCATGACCGAAGTGATTAACATCGACGTGGTGGGTAATTCTGTCCACAATTCCACGAAGATCAATCTAGATGCTCGGCCGTTGGGGATGACTTACCCAATGGACAGTGTAAGCGAACGCCAATTCGCTTATAACAAATACAATCGCTGGTTCCAGAATTCTGTAAGCCTGGGTAGCGATAAAGTTATGCCACAACTCAATGAGATGGTGGCACGAGCACTGAACGACAAGAAACTTGTTCTCGGATCTGAGTTTCATAATCACATCTCTCACGTTGATGTGGTTCTGAACTACTTGGTAAACGAGTTCAAGCGACGTGGATTCTACGTCAATACCAGCCGCGCCGACGTGCAACCGTAATCAGTTCCATACTGTAAAAGGAATCATCATGGAATTCCGTGAAAAACAAATCGAGTCTTTTATCGAGCAGACTCGTGAAATCTCAAAAACAATCGGAATGGTTCCATCTCCACGTACCGGTCACATGGTAGAAGAAGATGAGTACATTTCCGGTATCATTGGTGAAGTTGAAGAACGACTCATCGATTTGTCCTCTGCCCGTATCACCATTCTCAACTACCTGAACCAGCAAGTTGATAGTGGTAACGGTGAAGCATTCAATCGAATGCGTGAAGAGTTCTTGAAGATCAGTACTTGGGTTCGTAACATCGAAATCGAAGTCCTGGGCCACCCGGCAGTGGATGAAACATCCATCAACCCTGATACACAAAAACCAATAGTTGATTCTACTGTCCTCCAAGAGGTAGTAGAGCAACACTTCCCACCAGGTTTCCGTGCTTTCACCGGTGCCGAAGAAGCAGCCATAAAGGCTATGCAAGAAAAGGTCGAGGAAGAAAAGGCCACTCAAGAAACTTCGGAATACGATCCCTACCACAAGTTCGAGGGTCAGTCCGAAGAAGAGTGGGTGAAACGTCTCAATGCCAAAGAGCACGAAGCCACGATGTATTCGATTGCAAGTTACATTGCAGCGAATAACCCATTGTTCACCAATGACCTGATCAGTTTGATCGACATTGTGATCTTCAAGAAGTTCAGTAGTCTGGTCAATGAAAACTTCGTCCGTCGTATCAATGAACTGATGGCGGAAGATAATGTTGAACTGCCAGACGCTACTTCCATCCGTGTTGCCGTCTTGATGGTGGCTAATAATCTGTTTGCTAAGGAATTCGAAACCGAGTCTGTGGATTTCAGTACTCGTAAACTGATGACACTGAGCAGTGATGTTCTGGGGTCATCGGTTACATTCCGGCCTGCTGATATGAAGGAATGCATTCAGTATGTGTTCCTGAAGATGGCGGCTCTGAGACCTTTGACTGAAACAGATATCGGAGTCCTGTCCAAGTTCGTTGAATTGAACAAGGATAAGGAAGAAGATATTGACCACATTCATGGTGCTCTCAATGGCATGGCACAACTCTATGCCTTCACTAACTTTACCGACTCAGCCATTATGATTTCGACGGAAATGGATAAACTCTTCCAGAGTGAACCATCTACTCCTGTTGAAACACCGGTTGAATCTACTGAAGCAAATGAAGACGTAGGTTAATAACCTAAAAGATTAGCACCTTCGGGTGCTTTTCTTTTTTGCTTAAATAAAAAGTTTATAGCAATATATAGTAAAAGTGAGCTAAGATTCACTTAGTAAAAATTAACCAGTCTATTAACTGATAACTATTAGACATTTTAAAAGGTAAGCATCATGCAAGTTACAATTTATACTGATTCCGACGCTATGAATAATATTCGTAAGTGGATGGAATATGAGACAAAAGGTTATTTCCATTACCCCAATAATGCGACTGGGGTGTTGCTGAAGGAACACATCTTCATTCCAGATTGGATGCGTAAGCATATCCAGCCCTCTGGATACAAGAATGTTGGTTCCTATGAATGTGTTGACGGACGTTTCTACATCGGTAAACAAGGCGAATGGTTCTCCATTGATGCCAACGGTGTTATCAAAATGGGTGGTCAGTTCCATGAACTTCAGTATTATCTGAAGGTAATCCGCAATGGCGGTAAGGTATTGGGTTGGAAGTACTACGGAAACCATCCAGAACACGTCAAGTGCCCTCCATGGGAGATCCATGTGGATCTGGAAGACGTAGCTGACTACTGCACTTCTAAGCCCCGTACGATGGAAATTGACGGTAAACATAAAGTCATCCACATTGGGTGCCAAGATTCCTGTGGAATCGATAAGAAAAACTGCCTGATTCTGTAAAGAAGACCATAAAAAGAGAGACCTACGGGTCTCTCTTTATGATGATTCTTTTCATTTTTTGTTTTTTGTCAATAAATAAAGTTTATCACTAAATCCTTTGCATGAAGGGGAAAACCCAAAACCCCTTTTTTCTCACTAACTAACCAATTCAAAGGAAACGAAGATGTCTAATGTAACAGTTTACTCAAAGCCAAATTGCCCTCAATGTACCCAAACGAAGAAAAAGTTGGAACAAAGGGGCATTGCTTTTGAGGTAATTGACATCAGCCAAGATAAACAAGCAGCACAGACCGTTACGGATCTGGGCTATAGACAAGTTCCTGTGGTTGTTTCTGGTGAAAAGCACTGGTCTGGGTTCCGTCCTGACCTGTTGGGTGCTCTGTGAAAGTAGTTTATTGGTCTAGTAAATCCGAAAGCACCCATCGTTTCGTTCAAAAACTTAATATTGAAAATATTAGACTGCCTTTGAATGGTACGTGTGAGGTAGAGATAGATGAACCATTTATCCTTATCTTACCGAGTTACGGGGATACTGTTGAGACAGCGATACCAAAAGTTGTTAATAGATTCTTAGCTAATAAGAAAAACAGTAGCTTAATGCGTGGTGTGATTGGTGGAGGGAATACTGACTTCGGTAGCAAGTTCTGTATAGCTGCTAAAGTTGTTAGTCATTTCTTCAGGACTAGACTATTGTATCAATTCGAGATATCAGGTACTCCAACTGATGTCTCAAATGTACAAGAAATCATTCAGAAACAATTGAGGATCGAAAATGGATCAAACAGTTAGTAATGTAGCAGAAGACTACTTCTCCTACAATGCAATGCTTAACCTGCTAAGTGAAGACGGTCAAATTCAATTTGACAAGGATAAGATTGCTGTTCGACAATATTTCCTGCAACATGTGAATAAGAACATGGTGTTCTTCCATGATCTTCAGGAAAAGCTTGATTATCTGGTCGATAATAAGTACTACGAGAAGGAACTTCTCGATAAGTATTCATACGAAGATATCAAGAAGATATTCAAATCTGTTTATGCGCATAAATTCCGATTTGAGTCTTTTCAGGGTGCTTACAAGTTCTACAAACAGTATGCATTGAAGACCAACGATGGCCAACGTTATCTAGAACGTCTGGAAGATCGTGTGGCTATGTCTGCCCTTTATTTGGGCGATGGCAGTACTGAAGAAGCATTTGATTACGCTGAAGAGATCATTTCTGGCCGTTATCAGCCAGCAACTCCTACGTTCTTGAATGCTGGTCGTAAACAACGTGGTGAACCTGTAAGTTGTTTCCTGATTAATGTCCCAGATGACATGGAATCGATTGCACGTTCGATTGGATCTGCCCTCCAATTGTCTAAACGCGGCGGCGGGGTTGCTCTTTGCTTGACCGACGTTCGTGAGGCTGGTGCCCCTATTAAAGGCATTGATGGTGCTGCGGCTGGCTTAGTCCGCATCATGAAGCTCTATGAAGACAGCTTTGGTTATGCTGATCAGCTTGGACAACGTGACGGTGCTGGTGCGGTCTATGTCCATGCGTGTCACCCTGACATTATGGCTGTTCTCGACACCAAACGAGAAAATGCCGATGAGAAAGTTCGCATCAAGACCTTGAGTATTGGTGTGGTTATTCCAGACATCTTGTACGAGATGTGTGAGAAGAACGAAGCTCTTTATCTGTTCTCACCATATGACGTGATGCGTCTGTATGGTATTCCTCTGAGTATGATCAATGTTACCGAAAGGTATCATGAACTCGTAGCTAATAAGGGGATTCGTAAGAAGAAGGTTAATGCCCGTAAGCTGTTGGAAGCTATCGGTAAGATTAACGGTGAATCTGGTTATCCTTACATCATGAACGAAGACGTGGTCAACGCCGCTAATCCGATTGATGGATATGTCCGTATGTCTAATCTTTGCAGTGAAATCCTGCAAGTACAGACGGATTCGGAAATGAACGAAGACGGCAGCTACAAGGTTGTTGGTAAAGATGTTTCTTGTAACCTCGGTTCACTGAACGTTTTCAAGACATTCCATTCACCTAACTTCAGTAAGACTATTGAAGTTGCATGTCGTGCCTTGACTAAGGTTTCTGATCTATCGAACATTGCTTGTGTTCCTTCGATTGATAATGGTAACAAAATGTCCCATGCTATTGGCTTGGGTGCAATGAACCTCCATGGATTCTTTGGACATCACCGTATCATGTATGGTAGTCCAGCCTCCATTGACTTCACTGATCTGTTTTTCATGACAGTGAATTATCATTCGATTCTGTCGAGTTGCAAGATTGCTCAAGAGAAGAAGCAAACATTCGAAGGCTTTGAGAAGTCCGACTACGCTAGCGGTGTTTATTTTGATAAATACCTCAATCGTGATCTGACACCACAAACCGAGCAAATCAGAAAACTGTTTGCTGAATATGGTTTCGAAGTTCCTACCAAGCAAATGTGGGAAGCTCTTCGTGATCTGGTAATGGTGCATGGTTTGTACAACCAGTACCGCATGGCTATCCCGCCAACTGGTTCTATTTCTTATGTGAACAATTCGACAGCTTCGATTCACCCAATCGCTGCTAAGATTGAAATCCGTAAGGAAGGTAAGACTGGTCGTAGCTACTATCCTGCTCCACACATGACCAACGATAACCTTGAGTTCTTCGTTGATGCATACGAGCTTGGTTACAAGGCTGTTATCGATGTTTACGCTGCTGCTACACCTCACGTTGATCAAGGATTGTCCCTGACAATCTTCTTGCATGATGGTGTCTCTACTCGTGACATCAACAAAATGCAGATCTACGCACGCAGTAAAGGTATCAAGACGATCTATTATGTTCGTCTGCGTAAGTCGATTCTGTCGGGAACTGAAGTGGAAGGTTGCGTGTCTTGCGCTGTTTAATCAAATAGGAAACGAAGATGTCAGTTATTGAGATCGATAAACTACCGCCCGGAGTTGGTGAATTCGTCAAGAAGCCAGTCCGAGTCCGTGCTATGCAGTTCACATATCCAACTAGTCAAGAATTGATTGATTGGGTTGGTGCTAACATGGGAACTCCAATGAAAGCTAAAGATGGAAAGTCTAAAGCTCAAGTCCGTATTCTAACTTTGGAAGACGGTGCGCCTGGAAGCTCCCATCAAGTTGAACACATCGCAACTGAGGGTGATTGGATTATTCAGGGAACCAAGGGCGAGTTCTATCCCTGTAAACCTGACATCTTCGAAGAAACATATCAGGCAGTAAACAATGCATGACGGTTATACACCTTCTTCGAATAACATAGCAATCCCTAAGGATGAATACCAATCTTTACTTAGAATCAAGACTAAGTACAAGGATCTTTTAGCTGCTATTAAGAATCTACGACGCTTTAAGGTAGGTTATGTTGATAGACATTCTTCCCCTAGTATGTTACCGGATGATAATGGTGAATATATTAGGCTCAAAGATCTGTCTGATTTAACACTTACCGATGAGGAAATCTCTAGGCGTAATAAGATTAGTAAGATAGACGAAGAAATCAATCGCCTGAATGCAGAAAGAGAAAAGCTTTCAAATGGAAAATAACACAACTCCAAGACTTATTCCAGCTATCAATTGGAATAAAGTTGAAGACCCTAAAGATCTTGAAGTATGGAATCGCATGACTAGCAACTTCTGGTTGCCTGAACGTGTGCCAGTTTCTAATGACATTATGTCGTGGGGAACCTTCACTGATCTTGAAAAGCGTAAGACGATGGAAGTCTTTGCTGGACTGACTTTGCTCGACACCGTTCAATCACAAGTTGGTGCTCTCTCGATGAAGCCAGATGTGCGTACTCCTCACGAGGATGCTAATCTGGAATTCATTGCAGCTATGGAAGCTATCCATGCTAAGAGCTATTCCAGTATCTTCTCCACTCTCTGTAGCTCAGAAGAGATCGATGATCTGTTCCGTTGGACTGGTGAGAATCCGCTACTCATCAAGAAACAAACGATCATCCTGAGTTACTACGATGGTAAGTGCCCATTGATGCGTAAGGTAGCTAGTGTATTGCTGGAATCATTCCTGTTCTACTCTGGTTTCTATCTTCCGTTCTATTGGTCGAGTCGTGGTAAACTGACTAACACCGCTGACATGATTCGATTGATCTTGTCTGACGAAGGTGTGCATGGTCATTACATCGGATATAAATTCCAACTGGCATTTAAGGAACTCACTCCTGAACGTCAAGAAGAAATCCGAGACAAAGCATACTCACTCCTGATGGAGTTGTATGAAAACGAAATCGAATATACTCGAAGCATCTACGATGATCTGGGTATGACTGAGGACGTTACCAATTATCTCCACTACAATGCTAACAAGGCATTGATGAATATGGGTTTCGATCCTATATTCCCACCGGAGATCTGTAAGGTCAACCCTGCTGTCATGGCATCATTGGTTCCTGCTGGAGATGAAACCCACGATTTCTTCTCTGGTGGTGGTTCAGCATACGCAATGCTGCGTGTCGAACCTACAACTGATGCTGATTGGGCAGGTTGGAGAGGTAACTAAGTAAGGGGAGGCTTCGGCCTCCCTTTATGTTTGGAGACTAGAATGACCACTGAGAAAAGATCGGATGGAATACCTGCTAGTCAAGACGAGCGTAAGTTGAGAAGACTGCTCTGTGTTGCTCATGAAGAATTACCATATATGGATGATGGTGAGGCACAAGGACCAACGCTAGACTGGATGAGATGTTCTATTTCTGATATAGAGAACCGTATCAGAGAAATCAACCTGAAGAAAATTGAGAGGAATCAAAATGACAGTAGCGTATCTTGATTGTGAATTCAACGGTTACAAAGGTGACCTGATTTCATTGGCTTTAGTTATTGATGACAATAACTATTTCTACGAAGTACTGGGTTGCCCTAATCCTGTTCCATGGGTGGCAGAGAATGTAATACCTATCCTGAACAAAGAACCCATTGCACCACACGACTTCAAACAGAAACTTGAAGCTTTCATTACCAAATATAAAGACTTGGTAGTGGTTGCTGATTGGCCAGATGATATCAAATACCTTTGTGAAGCAATGATCGTTGCACCGGGTGTTTGTATAGACACACCGAATAAACTCAGCTTTGTTCTCAAACGTGTGGATGCTCCAAGTGAACAACCACACAACGCTTTGGCGGATGCTAAAGGCATCAAGAAGTTCATTGAGAATCAGTGATGAAGGTTGGTGTTATCTATGCTAGGAGTCTGAACAATGTCATTGGAGATAAAGGAAATCTTCCCTGGCATTTACCAGAAGACTTAAAGCATTTTAAAGAAACTACACGAGATTGTGTAGTAGCCATGGGTAGAAAGACATGGGAGACTCTCCCAATTAAACCCCTACCTAATAGAACAAACCTCGTATTAACTAGCTCGTCACTTTATCATCCAGAAGTTATTACTTCACGTTCTATCCTGGAAGCAACTAACGAAGCTTTCTATAGAAGGAAAGACATCTGGTTTATTGGGGGCAGTAACGTAATTAAACGTGCTTTAAAGGTCGCAGATACAGTTGTCGTTACCGAAGTACTTAATAACTATGAAGGCGATACTACCGTCGAAGATCTTGCGGATGAATGGAAAATGATTTCAAAAACATCCCATCGATCTAACACTGGTATCAATTTTAATATATTAAAGTACGAGAGAAGTGATAACTATGTCAGTACTAATACCTGTTGAAGGGAAGTTTCTGGCACTCACTGTGGTCGGAAAAAACTCAGAGAATACTAAACTCCCATTTCCAGCGGATGCAGTATTTACATGGGCTATCGACAATCCAGTGATTGCTACGATCTCCGAAATTACTCCAGGAGACGGGACTATTAGAAAGATTGCTCCCAATGCATCTGGAGAACAGGGTACTGTTAAAGTTACTTGTACGGTCGCTTTCAAGGATACTTTTGATAATGATCGTCCTGTCACTTTGACTAATACCTTCACTGTGTTGATCGGTGAAGAATTACCTACTGCTGTTGATTTTGAATCATCGGTAGAGGATAATCCTTAATCAACATTTCTTTTTTGTTATAACTAGGAGTTAATTATGGCTGTTTCAGTTGACGTTGCAGGTAAGCTGGTTAACATCGATGTGGTCTTCAAGGACAAACTCGGTGCTGCCGTGGCTGCCCCTGCTGGTGCTACGTACGCTTGGTCGGTGACTGCTGGTAGCGAATTCGTTACCGTGGTTGGTTCTGGTGCTGGTAATACCGTGGGTAAGGTAACCCCTGTCGCCCCCGGTACTGCTACCGTGAGTCTGACTGTTTCGGGTGGTGGCTTGGCTGCTCCCCTGACTGGTACTTTGGAAGTTACGGTTCTGGCTATGGAGCCTGAATCTATCGAACTCAATGGTACGGTTGTTGATGCAGAATAATGCATAAATAACATTTAAAGGGTATCCTTTGGATACCCTTTTTATGACCGTTAGGAATCAAAATGCCAGCCAAACTCACACCAGACTACCATCAGTTCATTGGAACCGCCTTAGCCCAATTTAAAGCCGATACAGCTATCATTAGTGACCTAGTCTCTAAGTTCGGTTTATCTATTCAAGATTCTAAAGAACTCATCAATTTAGTTATAGCGATGAATGATCAGGCTAAAGGAGCTTTAGCTGAAACTGTAGCAGTTAACAACGTTCGTATTTCTACCATTAACCCGTACATCAAACAGATGAAAGAAAAACACAATGTACTGAAGGTAGATGGAAGAGAAGTCAACATTGTGATGTCCATGGAAAATCCAGAAGTAATCTTACTGGAGAATCTTCTCGATCCAATTGAATGCCAACATTTGATTGATTTAGCTACAGTTAGTTTGACTAAGAGTACTGTTGCAGTACACGGACAAGGTCAATCTACTTTGTCCGATTATAGAACCAGTGATAGCACTGGACTCATCAAAGGGCAAGATGATATCGTTAAGAATGTAGAAGATAGAATTAGTCTTCTGTTTAACTGGAACAACCACGACACAGATAGTTTGCAAGTGTTGAGATATCGTATCGGTGAACAATACAAACCACACCACGATTTCTTTGCTGATGGTAGTACTTTCGTAAGAGGGGTCGGTGAACGTGTCGCTACATTGATTCTCTATCTCGGTGATCCAGTAAGAGGCGGAACCACTTACTTTCCTGAACTGAATCTTCACGTTCATTGTAAGAGAGGCAGTGCTTTATTCTTCTCTTACCCTAACCCTACGCCCCAGAGTAAGACGCTTCATGCTGGTGCTCCAGTTATTGAAGGTACAAAATGGATTGCTACTAAGTGGTTTAGATCTTTAGATAAACAAATCTAATTTTTATCTATGTTTTGAATACTTTGCATAGAAACATAAGGAGTAGTTTATGCCTATCATGTCAGATAAATGGATCAGGCAGAAAGCCGAAAATGAACAACTGATTGTACCCTTTCATGCTGAATCACGCAGCAATAACGAAGATGGTACTCCTGTGACTAGCTACGGTCTTTCTAGTTTTGGATACGATATTCGTTTGGGGAATGTATTCAGGTTCTTTAACCCTGCTAACATCGTTAATAGAAACCTTGAGATTAAATGCGTTCGTGATGCAATCGAGCCAGATGTCATTGATCCAGTTAACTTCAATGAGAATCTCACCTCACGTCATGAGTTGAGAGAAGATGAATGCATCATCATGCCACCTCACAGTTTCATGTTGGGTGTCTCCAAAGAACGTATTAAACTCAGTAACGAGTTTACAGCTATCTGTATGGAGAAGAGTACTCTGGCCCGCTGTGGTTTGTGTGTTACAGTGACTCCATTGGAAGCTGGTTGGGAAGGTTACGTTACCCTTGAGCTTAGCAATAAGACTGATTCTCCTATCAAATTGACTCCTGGTATGGGCATTTGTCAAGTTCTCTTCATTCATGGTACTGAGCCCTGTGAAGTCTCTTATGGTGATCGCAGCGGTAAGTATCAAGACCAACCACCAGAGCCAGTATTGCCTAGGAGAAAGATGTGAGTCGTTTAACTGAGCGTCAAATCAATAAGATGATTCAGGATGTGCGTAGCCATGATCCTAATAAGATCGCCGGCTATGCAGTCTATCCTAAGACTAATTACTCTGATGCCAACGATATGTACTTCCAATTGCAGGAAGGTTATAATCGTTGTATCAAGGAGTTGAAGGATCTGAAGATTCTTAATCTAGGTGTAAATAACTTCGTTGAAGACTTCAAATCCATTGGGTTCCCTAGAGTGGTTCCTAACATTGAAGTACTTGATGTAGTCTTCGTCTATATTGTCAGAAGATTGGATACAAACGCTGTCAATAACTTTAAGATCCAGATGATCTATCGTTATATTGGTGGTGATGAAATCGAATATTCTACGGATGTTCGACTCTTCTATCAACCCAATCAGTACGTTCAAAAGACTGTCTAATAATATGTAGAGTTCGCTCTATATGGCAAGCTAAGATGAAGGAACTACTCCAAGTTTCCCTCTCTCTTAGGTTATAGTTTGGGTTGGTTCAGACTCAGCGCAAGTTGATGTTCTTTCTTCATAAACAGCATAAATGGGAGTCCTTCGGGACTCCCTTTATGTCGTGTACATCATTCGAGACTTAGAGAATATTTCCTAGTCTCATTCTTGAGACGTTCTAAGGTATCTGCTATACTGAATCTTAATTGTGTCTTATCTATTTCCATATCTTCAATACGGAAATCATAGACTGCAATTAGAAACTCATCGCATTTCCTATCTAAGAAACCTTTTCTTAGATTTATAAGACGGCGTAATTCTGAGGTATGGCAACAACCACTGTGTTTTTGCTTATCCAGAATTAACTTCATACGTTCCATATGAAGTATAATTGATTGGACGTTGAGCGCTATAGCTTCACCAAATCTTGAGAAACGTTTCTCTTTTAGAGCTTTATCTTTGTAGAAGAGGTCCGTGATACCTTTGAAAGTATTAGGATCTTTATTGAAGTAACTCAAAAATGCAAGTAGATCTATCTCTATCAGATTAACTTCCTTCTCAAGACTAGACAAAGCTTTCATGTTTCGTCTAGTACTAATAAATCCCATTATGTGTCCTCTTATATAGATTGTCTGCAATTAATTGGAAAGACAGCGCATCATCGTAGATTTGACTCACTTTAATGTTGATCTGTCTTCTAGACATCTTATTTATCTCTAATTCGAGTAGTAAGCGGTTCGATAGAATCCTCCTTCTATAACGTCTTAGGTTATCAATATCTCTGGCCATTAATAGATCAGAGCTATTGTGGGCATCTCTAAAGAGCATGTTTATGGAAGCCACGCTCTCATAAATAAGCAGAACATAAGGCGAAATCTTATTCCAATAAGTCAACAGAGCCTGTCTGTTGTATGAGAGGAAATGTAACGCCTTTTGTATCTTTGTTAGCTTCACATAGCGTACAGGATCTGAATCCTTCAGAACAGTAAACCTTTGCAGGCTCTCCTGCAAAGCTAAACTATGTGTTGGGTATTGTCTTTGTAGGACTGCCATTTTGTGCGCTCTTTGTTGCAAGTTCATGTAGCATCCTCATATGTAGCTGGCCAACGAAATTAGCTAGTTTGAGGATCATGTAGTTAACACGCTCCAACTTAATCTTTAATTTCCTATAGCCAATTCTTTTCACGGAATGAATGGAGCTTATCTCTGCCAAGGTCTTGAAGTACAAGTCCTCGAATTGACTAATGCTCTTTTCAACTTCTTCACTCTCATATAAGATAGTGATAGAAATGAACTCCGCCCTCATCTCGACTATCTTGTTGTCTAGATAGTTGAAATAAGGAATGAATTGATTTTTATATAGGGCAATAGATCCCATGGTGGAAATAGTCAACAGATTGAAAGCCGTTGGTTTACCAACCAAGGTAGAAAGAGGTTTTGAAAGCTTAAGGGAGAGAGCGCCACTCTCTCCTGTTATATCAGTAACCGTTTTATTTAAACGGTCAGAAGCTTTGATTAGGGCCGTGAGTCCTGATCCTACGAGCAATGGCATTTTGTGTGTACTCCTGGAAACGTTTGACAATGATATCAAATTGAATTTGATGCTCTGCTGATACTTTAATAGAACCACCAATGCAGTTATTAAAATAGATACGCAGCATAACCAAGTCCTCTAATATCTTAGGATCGAGATCTTCTGTAGCCTTATCGAACTCTTGATGGAAGTAGATGCGATCAATCTCATCTAACTTATGTCCATGAAGGATGTGGACAGTCTTACTATCGAGATAATCAATAAGGGCGGAAAGCTCCGCCCTCTTGAAAATCTCTTTCGCTTCAGCAGCAAAAGAGTAGGTTACCATGTCATTTCTTCCAATTCAAAAAGTGTTGGGAAACCCATCATTGTAGAACAATAGTCCACTGCATTCACATGGCCTGCACTGATACCCATGTTCTGTTTTCTGAACACAGCTTCAGGAATGCCTTCAATAGTAGACAATTCACGAACTGTGGTCTCTTTACTAATGTTGAAACACGTCTCACCATTAGGATAACTAGCACTAACGTCAAGGTCACCAACGTGACCATAGATGGAAGTAACTTGTTCTGGATTCTCTTCAATAACACGAAGACCTTCTCGTGTAATGAGAGATGGAGCCAGTGTAATGATCCATTCATCACGCCCCAGAATCATTGGATCAAGCTCAGATACCAGAGCAGATGAAGTGCATCCCATGACTCGATCATGTTTCTGAACGAACCAATGCAATACATCCATCTTACGACGTGGTTGAGACTTAAAGTCTTCAAAGTCAGAAGAACCTGAGAACTGCGGGAGAACCACACGCATGTCCTTGACCTTGTCTTCAAGTAACTCCATTCCGATACAGTCGAATCTGTTATAGACAACATATTCAACAGGATAGAATTCTTGCATGAACTTATGCCAAGCTAAACCCGAGAGATGATTAGCCTCTTCAAATTTAAGCTTACCCAAGTTCAGTTCTTCACCAAGAATGAAATCCAAACTGTAAGACTTCTTTTCTTGTTCACCCATACGTGTATGCTTGTATGCACACATTGCATCGATCACGTAGAAAGAGGCAGGGCATTTAACAGTATGCCATTGAGCCGCTGGCTTAATAGGCATTACCAAACCGCTAGCGGTTTTCTTCTGATTAGGTCCAAGTATAAACTTGAATGATCTATACTCGTTAGGTACAGATGGATCACACATCAAATGCTCGACTGGGAAGTTAGCACGATCACATGCTTCTAGGATCTTACCGATATCGAACTTCATGTTCCAAATAGACAGAAAGTCTGGTTTGGCTTCATGGATGACTTTGAAGGTCTCAATCAATACGTCGATCTCAGAATCAACGATAACCAAGACTGGCTTAATGCCACGGGCTGTAATGTACTGTTCTAAGTACTTATTGGTTTTTTCAAGAACCTCTTGTTCAGGATTGGCTACACCCTTAAAGAAACTCTTCTGGACTGCCGTAAAACAAATCTTACCAAAGCTAAAAGTAGCCATGGTAATTTCTTCAGTACCATGAATAACGTCAGTTTCTGTATCGAATACGCCAACCGAATACTCTGTTTTGAGATCAGGGTATTTGACCATGTAGTCGTTTTTGATAACTGCTGTACTCTTGATATCAATACCAAAGAGGTAAGGATTCTCAGCAGCTAAGTCTTTGATGGACTTTTTAAAGTATGGTTTACCTAGAGAACTTGCTGCCTTAAATAGCAAATCTCCTTGTGTCGAATGGAATTCATTGACACGTTCTTTTTCAATCCATTCTTTTGGCTGCTCGAAATTACGATAGCCTTTTTTAACGATCCAATAAGGTCGTTCGTAGTTATATACTGGTTTGACGACTGGTACAACTGTACCATCGGCTTTGTGTACTTGCTCTTTTACCAGGTGTAAATCAGGTAATCCAGCTTCGGGTGGTTTGACGTACGTTGCGAAGCGACATTCGATTCCAACTTCACCCTGATCCAATTTCAAAAAGTCTTTCATTTTCTAATCCTTTCGCTTTCGCATATTAGTTATTAAGTACTTAATAATTTGAATATTCACGTACATTTTTATCCTAGGAATACAAAATGAATTTTTTAGACATCAACGGCACGAGTGTTGCTACAGAGGCGATTGATTTTCAATCTTCTGTAGTTGCCGACCAACTAATTGTGCTCATGGAAGACATCTTGAAATCCAAGAGCGGTAAAGAAGCAGATGAGTCAGAAGCTGCTAAAACACTCAAGACATACATTGAAAAAGAAACTGGTCTGAAGATTGATTTGAAGTTCAACACGGATTATCCTCCATGTATGCTTCCTATCCATATCAGTCCAAATAGTATTCTTGGTGATGATATTTTTAAATCCTACTACAGTAAGGATGCTAATAAAGTCATTAAGCAACTTGAAGACAGCGAGAAGACTTTCGTTGACCTTAAGTCTGGTAAAGTAGGAGGTGCCTTTGCTACCATCCCTACCCAGATTTACATGGGGTTCAGACATCTGAAGACGTTGAAGTTATCTGCTGCTGAAACAGCCGCAGTCTTCATGCATGAGATAGGACACGCTTTTGTTGGTTACGAATTAGCTTTCAATACCATTCAAACTAACCAAATTCTTTTAGCATTGCATAAGTCGCTGGTTGCCAATGATCAGAAACTCTTTGAGTATTCGTTGCAATTGGCTGAGAAGAGAATTGGCCCTAGTACTGGTGTCTACGCCGAACTCAAGGATGAAACTGATACTACTGTTGTAACGACTGTAGTTTTGGCTAAGATTCAAGAAAGACGTGTATCTGAGTTAGGTACGGCTGCTTACGATAAGACTACATACGAAGCACTGGCAGATAACTACGCTACTCGTATGGGTCTTGGTCGTGAACTGGTAACTGGTCTTGAAAAGATTCACCGTGCTTACGGTTCTCCAGAGTATTCTGGAGAAACTCGTTTCCTGATTAACTTGGTTGAACTGTCCTTGATCAGTTATTCAATGTTACTCGGTGCTGCTGGTGTGTTACCATTCCTTGGCTTCGGTGCTGTATTGTTCTTCCTGATCTCTTGGAATAGTTCTATTGGTTCAGACTCCAGTAATGTTTACGATAGTCTGAAAGTTAGATACAAACGAATCAGAGAACAACTGATCTCAAGACTGAAGGTCAAGAGTCTTGACAGGAGAATTTCTAGCAAGACTTTGGTCACGTTAGCCGCTGTTGATAAGATCATCGATGAGACCAAAGACTTCACGTCTATCTTGGGTATCGCTGGTAACATCATCTATCCAAGTAACTGGGTACTTTCATCGAGAAAGAATACTCAACGTTTGTTAGAAGAACTCGCCTCCAATGACTTATTCATTAAGGCCGCACAATTAAGAGGTAATTAAAAATGGGACTCAATGACGAAGTCGATAACGAGTTTGGTAATCCTGATGGTCAAAAACCCGCTGTGTTAGATACTCCACCAAGAGGTAGAGAAGCTTCTAACGATGTACCTGATGAAACTATTTTCACTAAGGGCATTCAAGCGCGTCGTTTACCAGAGTTGGATGCTGAATTTGTAATCCAAAAATCAAGAGAAGATCGCCTGGTTGAGTTGGCAGATAAGTCAGCAGAGATCGAAGAATCTGGTGGTATCAGCAGAGCAGACGTAATTGCTGTAGAATCTATCATTGAAGATCTGGAAGGTAATGAAACAGAAGCTCCACCGGAGCCTAAGCAACCTCCAGAAGAAGGTGAAGAATCCACTCCACCTGTTCGTAGACAACCAATGGGTAATCCTAATCTCTACACTGAAGAGAAGTCAAAGACAGAATATAAACCTGCTCTGACTCTGATGCGCTCTAATTATGAGAAAGCATATACTGATCTTAAAGCAACTGTCCTAGAGTTAGGTAACAAGCTCTTAGAAGTCGCTGATCAGGAAATTCAAGAGAAGCGTTTAGCTTACACTGACATTGCTATCCAGTTCAATAAGAACATCATTCGTTTCCTTAACGAATATGAATCAGATGATCTGGAACATGTCAAGTGTTCTTTCAGTAGACAACTCAAATGGTCTGATCTGATGTCAGTTGGATTATATCTGCTGAGACCTCATCTGATCGACTACGAGGAAGGCCGTAAGCGTGCCGAGGTGATGCGTGGAGAGTTCGAGGGTACTAAGACTGGTGAGTTCATTGAAAACCTGTCTAAGGTGTTCCGTAGTGATTCCCTGAACAGTACCATCCATACTTTGGTATTCGGTGATATTCATCGAGTAACTGGTGGTCCAAAGGCTTACGAGATTGATCCAGCAACTGGTGAACCTAAAGTATGGAAATACGATAATAGTTCATGCATTGGTAACGAAGGTCAATATAGTAATAGTTCTACTATTGGCGGCATTTTCGGTTTCATTGGTACTGGCAGACTCAGTGTTGCTATTCAAAGCCGTATCGCAGCATACGACTACTGTAAGCAGGTCATTCGTGACTCTATTGAGAAAGCAAACAGTCTTGAGACTCAGAAAGATAACAGTACTCTGAAAGATAACTTGGATGCTCTTTTGGAGTGTTCAGGTAAAATCAATGAAGCTAAGTTTATCATGACTGCTTTGTTGGCTGATATCGGTGCAGTGTTTACTGTATATGAAGTGATTAACAACTACATGCTCGACATGTGTGAATAATCCGGCATAAAAGGAGTGGCCTAGGCCACTCCTATTTATGTTGTATCAGATGTCACCGAAGTCAGGCATATCTAAACCTGCATCCAGATCGTCATCCCCACCACCGTCTTCTTCAGACGAGGTATCATCAGACGAAGAAGTATCATCAGATGTGTAGTCAGATCCACCGGATACTGAACCATCACCTAAGTCTTCACCGCCAGTGATTTTATTAATGTCTCTATCTGCCGCTTGTGCAGTAGGAACAGTCTTCTCTAAGAGGTCACGAATGAACTTAGTAGCTGCAAAAACGTGTTGACGTTGAGTCTCAACGTTGTTGTATACATACTTACCGTCATCGTCAACTGTCAACATGTCAGCCATCTCTGGAAGCATGTTGTTAGTGACCATCCATGTTCTCATCATCTGAGCCTTGATCATAGCTCTGATTTCATCTACTCGTTCGCTACTAGATTCACCAACATAAGCAGAAGCCAGAATATCAGAACTGAACCAAGCATCAATACCCTTGTCAACCATTTCTTCATGCTTAGTATAAGCTTCAGTAATAGTGTCAACGGCAATAACATCAGGTCTTGGTAAGTTGATCTCAAAATTAGATACAACTTCTAGAGCTAAGAGATGAGTGAGTAGATCTTCGTTATTCTTGTACTCTTCAAAGACTTCATTAGTCTTTTGTACTTCTGTAAGCTTAGAGAGATTCTCTTTAATAGCTGCTTTAATCTTACCCATCAAGCCACCATGGTTAAGAATAATCGTTCTAGCGTTATTCGTAATCAATGGTTCAAACTTGATTTGGTATTGAATAATACGTTTGTTGAGTAAGATGTTGTTGTTGGTTGCTGTAGTAGCAAAATCAACACCCTTGGCATTGTCCACCATTTCCACAGGAATACCAATACCCATGATCTGACGCTCTCTCAGAGAGTCTTCCAAATCAGAATCAGGTTTCTCATAGCTAGTTGATACTTCACTGAAGTTCAAGTTAGTAGAAGGCAGACCAGGAATTTGACCAAACTTAAATTGAATACCTGACGTATTAATGTACGTCATAATGTCAACAGGTGAAATCGTTGCAGGTAATGTCTGAGACTGTTTAGTCTTTAACACTTCATGCATTGCAATCTCAAGAGTCTTTCTAGGTTGAGGATCATTCTCATCAACGTTGATTTCGACTTCTGTTCTACCGATGGAGTTAACGATACCACGATTAACGTTGGCAAACATAGTTGCTGCACGTAAAGCATTGAGCACCATCATGCCTTCGATCAAACTCTTACCAGTACCATTCTCTCTGAAATCAATAGCGAAGTAAGTCATCAACTCTTTAGGGATAAAGAGAATCTGGGTTCTTTGCTTAGCTAACATTCTAGCGGTCATGATTCGGAAGATCTCTTCTGGCTTAGCAATAGAGACGTTCTCACCAATGATACCATTCTTCAGTCGAGACAGTAAGTCAGCTTCAATGATGTCGGAATATACACGGCTGATATTGTCGAAAGTAACAGCATCACAATTAACCTCGAATTGGTCAGCAGTACGTTGAACAATACTAGAGTTCATATTGGTAGACATTGAATGCTTAAAACGCATATCGTCATAAGCAGAGAAGTCACTATCAATACTAACTGGATTACCTTCACTATCCAGAACAACGAAATAACCAACGTGTTCACTGTGATTACCTGGTTGATAAATCGGGATAACCGATTCAGTAGGTAGCTTAATAATCAGTGGAGCACCAACAGTATCACGTTCGAGTTGATTACTAGTTTTGACTCTACGCAGATTAACAGTAGTGTGAGGTTTATTCTTATAGAGTAAGCTCGTCAGTTGTTTGTCTGTAATTCTAGAATTACTTTCTGTACCAATTGAGAACACTTTATTAGATTGAAGATTAGCATCTAGAAGTTTTCTAGAACTATTCTTTCTTCTGGTCTCAATAATCTTGGGCAACTTCAACGCAGAGAAATTATCAGTCACGATAATATCTTCTAAAGCTACTGTTTTCTTATCCTTATCCATGAACTTAACAACAGGATCAACTGTTCCTGCTTGTGGTCCTGAATTACCAAGGAAATCTTCTAGACCAAAGTTCTTAGCCGGAATATTAGCTTTTGCAATAGTGTTAGGACCTAACCAGCCCACAGCCTTGAAGATACCTTTGTCATCCATGTAAGTTTGAAGACTCTCTAGGGAGATATCTACCTTACCATTGATAAGATCATCCACAGAGTTTTCTGGAATGACAACAACTGGATAAGCACCATCTTTCAATAGTACTTTCTCTAACATTACTGGAATCTCTTCGTTAATTCCATACTCTTCTTTCAAGTAATCCTCAATAATCGGAAGAATCAAATTAGTGATAGGAGTTACCAGAAGATCAGTTGGGACAGTGATGCTCAGCTCTGAGCTGTACATGTCCTTTGGTGAATTAATAAGGCTAATTAAGATATCGCCAGCCAACCCTAACTCTGGAAATAAATCCATGACATTAGTGTTGTCTTTCTTCTTTTGCGCAATATCTTTGGAAATCCCTATGATGTTAGAATGATTTGGTGCAGTTACTTTTCTGTTGCCACTTTGATCGAATTCTTTTCGGTCAGTTGGTTGGACTAACTTACTCAGGGTGGCAGCAATAATAGGAGTATCTCGCACTAAATCGACTGCTGGGATTTGTTTGCCGCTGTTATTCGCGGAAACAAGCGCCCTGAAATTATCTTTACTCATTGCAGACCTTTTTCGTAAACGTTTTTGAAATGGAGATTTTTGATGAGTCTCAATTATTACAAACTCTACGTTAATCAAGTTCTGGATTTATCCAAAACCATGGTTATCAAAGTAGAAGCAGTAGCAGACTCAATTAATGAGAGATTAAAGGCTACACACGGCGACGTATTTGATGCTGATGATAAACGTACATGGAAATACTATCTTAACTTATCTGGCCAGTACCATAGCACTGACAAAAAAATCTATGTCACATCATTGGACACTCTACAAACCATTGAGTTCAGTAGAGATACTCTAGCTATACATAGAGCAACAGCTAAAGCTTACGAGTATGGTACACGTTACTATAGAGAACTATTGAGCCAGTTTCCAGAATACGAACAATTCATCCTGGGTGCCCTTTATCCTGTTAATATTGAGCAAGCCATAGAGGCTGAAGACTTTACAGTCATTGGTTATCCTACTAATCTAATAGAAGATAACGAAGTATCGTTAGTAGATAACATTAACAAATGGCTTTATGGGTTTAGAGAACGTTGGTATAATCGTCAATTCAACTTGACAGATACTAATTACATCTCAGCTTTTTTAGCTGTTATGTTCTTACAGTTACCATCATTGATCATCTCTTTGAGATTGAGATCTTGTAAGACCCCTGAAGCCCATAGTTTCCACGTTAGAGAGTACTTAGAGTCACACGGTATGTTGGATGTGTATTTGTCCAATATGACCCGTAAACAGGCTCTATTCTTCTACAGGAACATTAATTACATTGAACGTAATTCAGGTAAGAGAGAAACCTTCGAATGGTTAGTTGAAAAAGTGATGACGGATAGAAAGCTTCCGTTGTCTGAATTCAACATGCATCATGATACTACCTCAATGCCAGAGGATAATACTCCAAAGGCAATGTTTAGAAAACGCTTACTGAACGAAGAAGCACGTATTTATGAACATGATGCAGGTATCTACAATTTGGCATATATCTTGTCAAAGGAAGAACCAGAGGCTGTAGGTAACCCAGAGTACAGAGCTATACATGAAGCTGATATAGCTGGTAAGTTTGAGAGAAGTGTCACTAATCGATACAAGACCAAAGTCTTAGAATCAGCGATGTTTGATTATACAGACTCTATGGCGATTACTCAGGCTGATGTTGCATTGAATAATTGGATCTATCTCTCTCAAAAGAATAAATATACTTCTTATATACCAATTACCAATCCGGTATCTGGTGCCACAACAACTGTAGATGTTAAGGTTGGTCTAATCTTATTCCTTTATGCTTACTGTAAAGCACATGGAGTTAATGTAAAGACTGTACCACCTTTGGTTGCGACTAGAGTGCCTATTGATCCTGTTCCAACCAGAGAAGAGATCTACTCAATAGTTGATAAGAACTATGTACCTATAGAGTATATAGACTTCATCCTGAGCCTGCATAAGCCTCATGAAACTATTATCTCGACTGCTGCTTTTACAGAATGGGTAATTGAGCATCACGACGCTGCCATTAAGCAAACATACTTCACAGCTAACCATGAACACATGTACACCAGAGGTCTGGTTCATAATGCCGTGAGTCGTCTGTATCAGGTTGCAGTTGTTGAGAATGAATTTACTGGTAAGGACTTCGAGACGATCTTAAGGTTTAACAACATCGACATTGAAGGGTTGGGGACCAATGATTGGATTCGTCTCTATACAGAGATATATAAAGAGGCTACTGGTCTAGACATGAATGCTACCAGTGTAACTAGTGATCTGCAAAAGGCAATGGTTTCATTGCTCAGACAGTTATCTAGTTATTCTATCCAGTTTGTTCAGAGCATCAACAAATCTAGTATTAAGGTTCTTAACTGGGCTGCTATTAGATTAGGGGATGTTAAATATACTGGTAGAGCTTTGTACCAAGTACAGTTAGCATTGATGCGCGTGTTTAATCTCATCATCAAGAACTATCCTAAGTTCGAGATTGAACTACCAGATCTTCTACAGAACTTTACATTGAGATCAGATCTAGAAGTAGAGTTCATTGATCTCCCTGTCAATATCATGGGTGATGTTAAGATCAGTAATAAGAAGATTGTTGATTTGGGTATGTTTAAACTCAATCAACACATTGGACCGTATTGTGCTGGATCTAATCTCTTCGAGATACCGTTGTTTAAGCCTTACTATGACTTGTCACCGGAAGAGAAGAAAAAGGTTAAAGATATTTACACGAACTATCCTACACCAGACGACTTTATCCCGAATGTGGATGTTGGTACGATTGCTAAGTCTCTGAAGATTGGTGTCAATAACGTTAAGCCAAGACTCAACATTATGGATTCGTATGTTAACTTCTATGTCAGTAAGACCTACGAAGCTTTCTATAACGATGATCTTAAGGTTGTGTTGGATGGCTTCTATAACAATATTGAAGATACCTTTGTTATCAATCATCAAGTGTTTAAGGGTTATTACAAAGCACAGTCGTTCAAGTATATGTCACAAGTTCCAGAGGAAACCAATTGGAAGGGTGAAGAATACACTGGCGGTATTCTGTTAGGACCATTGTACAGTATCAAGAAGACTGGTGATATTGAGACTGAGCTTCCTCCAATCACAACAGTCTATGAAGATGGAACTATTGTGTTTGAACCTCAGTATCTGAACTTTGATGTGACTATGCATTGGTATAACTATGCTCATGCTGAATTTACTATCACTTACAGATCTCTGTCTGGCTCATTGAAACCAATGAAGATGACTTCCTATGATCTGGATGCTGGTACTCTGGTATCTCCTGGTGGTGATCGTGATCTCGATATTAAGTCTACGTATATTCAGTTTAGCGCTCCTAGAATACCAACACCTTATAATCCATTAGGTGGATATGCATACTTCGTTATGGATTATGAAGTATCTCAAACCACTACAATGAATACAGGTAACTTCAACGTGGGTGCCCTGCAATTCAGATATGGTAATGGTAGTTTTGCTACTAAACTTGGTATTGGTCATGTTGATTTAGCAAACGTTAGATTGACAAGATTTGAATATAATGTCTCTCAGACCTTTGGTACTCAGTTCTTGTCTAAGACGCTGGCTAACAAGAACGTTATCTCGCACAGAACTATACCTAAGTTCGTCTTTACTTATATTAACAGTACATTAGATATAACTAACTGGCGACTTTAAATAAGGAAATCTTTTGTGAGCTAGGGGTTAGTTCCCCTAGCTAATTTGAAACTCTCAATACGGATTTAAAAAATGGAAGTTTACCGCAGAACTATCTACGGGGCCACCTTACAAGCTGCACAGTTTTTTGGTATCCCCGCATTGATTCAGAAATTCTCTACTTTGAATGAGAAATTGAATATTCAGCCTACGGCTTCATTAGGTGCTAATGAGATGCCCACAGTAGGTTATATGACTATCGGTATCGGTGGTCACATGAGTGTACCTGGCCAAGATGACATTCCACTGATTTCGAACAAGATTCATAAGTCAGATGATGCATCTCCTTTTAAACTGTTTCCTTTTGTCCTGCGTCCTATCGCTAATGATATTACGTCAGTACAACAAGCACGTTTTGCACTCCGTACAACTATCACGGTAGGTGGTGAGCAATATTTTGCTTACTATGCACGTCGTTTTAGTAAACAATCTCTATCGGTTGTTCCTGAGAGACGACATGTGGAAAATGGTGAGACCACTATTACCCTGTTCGAACCAACCAGCGATAACCTTAACCCAGTACCGCAAGACCTGAGCCCTACCGCAGTTAATACTGTTAAAGGTGAATATCTTGCTGCTAGCGTCAAGCTGAAGATTACTCTGGATGCATTTGATGCAGAAGAGATCCTTAATGCTGCTATGATTCTCCACAATAGTGAAGATTACGCTTTCATTTCGGAAATCGGTTTGGTCTCTGGTGTCAATAGATCTGTAACAGTACCGAATGGTTCTGGTAACTCCTTTAGCTTCAATGAAGTTATTGCTGCCCAGACCACACATCACATCAGTGCACTGCAACCTGTAAAGAGCCAACGTGGTGGTTTCGATATCGACTTGGAAGTCGGTGCTATCGAGCCTCTGTTCAAACTCACTCAGTAATGCAGATAGTATCCGATAGTAGTATATTTGAAAAGAAGACTTTCAATATACTAGGTATTGATCCCGGTACTGATACTATCGGATTTTCTATCATTAAAGTTAACATAGACGATCTTAAAATAGTATCAGTTACTCCGTGGACAGAGAAGGTATCTAGATTCCTAGATGAAGATTCCTTTGAAGTACAAATTCATTCAGCTAAATATAGTAGACTTAGATTAATTAGCGAAAAGTTTTCACATGTACTGACCGTATTTAACCCAACAGTTATCGCATCAGAAGCCCCGTTCTTCAATAGGTTTAGACCTAATGCTTATGCCCCTTTAGTAGAGACGGTGTTTACATTGCAAAGAGCATTACATCTTTGGGATGATTATAAGCCACTCTACATGATCGACCCGCCTTCTGTTAAGAAAGCAGTAGGAGCACAAGCTAGAGGAGATAAGGATGCCGTTAAGAAAGCCATCAAGCTAATTAAAGAATTAGACATGGTTGACTTCAATACTCTTGACGAACACTCTATAGATGCTACGGCTGTATGTTATTGCGAGTTATTAAGATTGAGAGGTTAACATGGTTTTTAAAGCATTCTTAACGTTGATAAAAGATCTATTCAAAGAGAATTTCAAATACATCCTGGCTGGTTTGGTAATTCTCTTTTTCATCATTGGCGGAAATAAACTCATTCGAGATCATTACTTGAATGCGGAGAAGAAAGTCGAAGATGGTAAATCTGTAGTCATCGGTGTATTGAAAGATGAGAACAAAGGTTTAAAAGATAAGAACCAAACTATCATCGAGAATTCACGTATTGACGATAAAGAAATTGTAGTCAATATAGATGAGAAAGAAGGTATCAGAAAAGATACCGACAAAGCTAGAGAGAATCTATCTGAAACTATCAGTAAAATCAACGATCATTATAAAGATGTTCCTGCGATGACTGACGAGAAGATGAAAGAAGCACTCACTAAGCAAAAAGCCAAGGAGATTGCAACAGCACGGATTAATTCTCTATGGGAGACATTCTGTGCTGGTTCGAATGATGATCCAGATTGTAAAGGAGCTAAATGATGCTAAAGAAATTTATCGTTCTATTAACTGCTCTCTTCATTACGGGTTGCGGCACGATTGTTAAGACTGAGATTAAGGAAGTTCCTGTTTACAAAATAGAAACTGTTTATGTGACTGTACCCAGTCATTTGTTGAAGTTGAATACGATTCCTGCTCCACCTAAGAAAAGCGTTTACATAAGCGCTTCTGATGAAGTGAGAGAAGATCTCATGATTCGCTACAGTCAGTCATTGATTTCAGAATTGAGAATGTGCGTTGCAGATAAAAGAGCAATCACTAACATCATGAATGAAAAGGTGAAAGCTGGTGAAGAAAGAGATAAGGGAAAGAAGGAGTCTAAATAATGTCTTTAGGTTTAGGCGACTTCGACAAAGACTCAGTTCATAACTTGAGCACACCAACTAAGAGACTACCTAATAACGGTAGATTCCCTGGTGGAGGTATGGGTGGTGGAAGAGATCCTGGTGGATTCCCTTTCCCAACTGACTTCAGTGATCTTGATGGTGGCAACGAGGTTTTCGTTGCAGATGATGAAGCTCTTGAAAATGTAATTACAGCAACCATCGCAAATCTATCTGAGGAAGATAAAGCGAAAGCTCTGAGAGCATATTTTAGACAACAGTTGAGATCTGAGACTGTTGAACAAAAGCTTAACGAGCGTAAATCAAGAATGCTGAGTAGAGTGAGAATGCAAGAGTGGGTTAAGTACTTACTCATCTTTGTTTCTTCATTACTCTTGGTGAGCTTGGTTGCAATTGTTGTAACTGTCATCTACACTAGTTTGACTAGCGGCACTATGGCAGAAACAGGCATCCTGTCAGCCATTGTGACATTCTTCTCGGAGATTGTCAGAATGCTTCTATCAAGCTAAGGAGTTAATTATGAGTATTATTAAGATTGCCATGGAAGATGGTGAACAGAAGAATACGAGTCAACAAGAAACAGAAGTAGTGATCTATGCCAAGATCACTAACCCTGATGGTTTGGCACAAGCTGTTCACATTGAGCAGCATGAGCAAGCACAGATTAAGTCTGCCAAAGGTTCTGTCCGAATTCGTAAGATCACTGTAGAAGGTAAGGAACCTGTCTACGAGATGACGAGTAAGGAAAAGCAAAAAGCACAAGGTGTTCAAGCTAGTATTGAAACCACGGAACGTATCAATGAAAAGGTTTATAATCTCTTCATGGGTGTCTGTGATACTTTCATGAGTAAGACCCGTTATGTTTTCAAAGCAGAAACCATTCGTGGTAAGAAAGGTGATCTTGAGTTTGAGATTAAAGCTAAAGATATGAACTTCGAAGTTGATGTCTTTAGGAATCCCAAAGGAAAGGTTTCCGAATGGTGTAAGATTGATCTAGAGGTTGACAAACTGAAAGAGATTCTCGAAGCCAATGATCTTACTGTCGAGCAGATTAAATTGATTGCACGTATTGGTCAACTACCCTTCTCACCTAACAATGTGGTTATTGAAGATGGTACGGATGAAGATCCAGATAAGAGAGCACTCATTACTCAACTCTATAGTTCTGAGTTCCTTATCCCACGATAAGATATTGGGTAGCCTTCGGGCTACCCTTTATGATGCCATAATAAAAATATCTTGGTGATATATTCTAATAAAGAATTAACAATCAGTTAATTCTTTATTCTTCTTTTCATGAAAGACTATTATGGTTGTTTTTTTAAAACCCGATCAGGAAGGTGTTTTCAAAGCTGCGGTAGAGAAAGAATATAAAGCTTTAATTGCTAAAACTGGCGACACTGGACTTCCTTTTCCATTGATCTTTCCTATGGATTTGCTTTATCCAGCGACGGCTGGCATCCCTAGTAAAGGAGGTGCTTTCTTGTATGCCATGGCAACTGGCATAATGTTAGGTGGTATGGAGACTGACGAATCCATAACTTTTGCTAAACTCGCCGCCGAAATCGTTTATGGTTTGTATTACTTTGAAGGCAAAGCAGACATAACTGAAGAAAAGCTAATAAAAGAAATGATCGATGGCCAGATCCCAGAGGACCGTGTTATCCTTCGCGCTTTTGTTGAGAAGTACAAAACCTTCATCCACGCATTTGTTGAAATGTGTGCTGGTGGTGATAAGGTTATTAACAACAAACGGTTTCTTCTTCAGTACCATTTGTTTTAGAAATTAGCACCTTCGGGTGCTTTTCTTTTTTGCTAAATAAAAACATTTCAGCGATATATAACAGTTTTGAGCTATAATCATAGCTTCATCAATCATCCTACTTTTAAGGAAAAACTGTTATGTCCAATATGCAAGCTCTTCTCAAGGAACGTCTGGTCATCAATGCCAAGATCCGTTCTTTGCGAGTCATCAAGATCAATCGTTACGTAGCGATCCTGATGAAGGCTGGCTCTCTCAATAAGAACGAACTGAAGCTCTACAATAAGCTTCATGAGGAACTCCAAAAGGGTATACCAAATCATGATAAGGTCGATGACGTTATCGACCAACTGGAATGTATCCTGGATTTGTAAGACGGCATAAAGAGAGTACCTTCGGGTACTCTCTAGTATGCTGTTTCTTTTTTTGTTTAATCTACGTCGTGCTTGACAAACTCAACACTGACATCTTCTTGAACAATCAACTTACCATCACCGATGTTCGAGAGTCTCTTTCTGATAGAGCAACGATCACCAGTAGACAATACAGTCAATGCATCAAGATTAAGATCACCACCTAAACCAGTTACAGATAAACTAATTACATCGTCGCCATAGACTCGTTCAAGAGCAGAGACAATAGCAGACATTGAGATAGTTTCACGTTTGAGGTATTCGTCAATCGTTCTGATAGTGGAGTTAGTAAGAGATAAGCAAAGAGCTGAATTCTCATACACTTGTTTGGTAACCGTTAACTTAATATTGAAAGCTTGGTTAGCTTCCAATTGAGTAATAGTACCACCACCGACCATAACACGAATGTTACTCAAGTTAGACTTAGGATAGAAATAGATTCTAGTCTGCTCCAGACCAACCTTATTCATCTCTGCAATCTCATACGTAATCCAATTCACCACAGTGTTGATGAATGATTCTCTGTAAAGTGTAGACGAAGGATCGGTACTGAAATAGTAAAGACCTTCCACAAACATGATGTCTAGTTGTCTAGAAACGTACTTCTGACCAATTGGGATAATCTCACCCTTGGTATCTAACTTAGCGTCCCCTACCTTGTACTTATAGATCTGTTGACCATTAGCATCTAAGACAGGATCACCCTTTCTATGTTTGATATCGTACACCAGTTCACCATTAGTACCAAAACTAAAGATACTACCTGTGATAGGATCGATGTTATAAACGTCTTGTTCGTAGACAGCCGGAACGTTTACATCCCACTTCTCGTAAGGTGCACTGCTAGCGATACTTCTGTTACTAGTCCAGAGATATTCCAGATACTTACCAAACGTAAAGGTAGCTTTCTCATGTGTGATAGCAGCAATACGAGTAGGTAACAGGAATTCACCCAAATAGTTATCAATATCGTGTCTAGACCAACCAGCATTCATATTCGTGCTAGTGCTGTAAACAATATCAAACTCTTGAGACAGCTTAGAGCCGAAGCGAGTAGAGATATTGCCAAAGAGTCTAAATGAATTCAAGAACAGAACATTCTCAGAATCAATATCGAAACTAGTGTAAATATCAAACTTGTAGATACGTTCACCAGATTGAAGTGTTTGGAGTAAAGTACCATTAAGGAAAACTCTACTGGCTTCATATTCTGGGACGAACGATAACTGTACATGTACTGCATCATCAGGTAAGTTTCTGAAGTCATCGTTTGATTTCGTTTCAATCAAAACCTGATAACCATAAACTGTTTTAGTGATGGTGAACTTATCAGTATTAACCTGAAGCATAGTAGTATCGTTTTGATCAACGAACTCTACTAACTTGAATTCAGGTCTATCCATGAAATAAGGTCTGACGCTGAAGTCTTCACTGGTAGCATCCAACAGATAATGGAAGGGTGTGTACAGATAGTTACCAGTGCTAACCAAAGGTGCGATCAGATCAGGGGTCTTACTCAGGATATCGGCTACTACGTTAGCTTGAACGATACTGATTATGCCATTATTGTTTTGGTAAAGTAAGTCAGGTGTCAAAGTGATTCGATCACCGTTATTGAACACAGCAGGATGATCCTTGATAGAATCCATAGACAGAATAATAGATTCCATCGATGTCGATGCTGCGGTGATTAACTTCTCATCAAAAGGTTTAGGCAAAGCTCTAGTAGCGTGGAAGATACGGTTAGTAACTAAGTCCACTGTCTTCACGATATCGAAACCACGGTTCTCAATATGTGCGGTAATCTGTGCATTAGTGATAGGAACATTTCTATCACCGATAGCGTTAGTCATTACACGTTTTCTCAATTGCTCGAAAGACAATTGATTCTTACCACCGTATACAGTTTCGTTAGAATAGATGAACACATCTGGAATCTTCACCCAGGCAGCAACTGCTGCTGTGTTATCGGCTTTATCAATTGCAATCCATCTTGCTTTAAAGCTAGAAGGTTTGAACTTATCCAGACTAATGCTGATCTCACCCTTAGTTTGATAGATATCAACACGAACAGAACCCGATACCATGTTATTAGTAAAGTAGATCTGTGGGATATAAACTTCGAGCTTATTGTTGATAACCTTCAAGACAGCAGTTACCTCACCAATGTCATAGACTTGATCAGTGTGCGTAGTCTTGATCTCTTTCCATTTACTGTTAGAAGCATTGTTCTTGTAATAAACTCTTGCATAGTAGAATTGATCATTGAAGTCAATGGTCTGACGCATGAGCTTAGCACTATTAATCTCAGTAGTCTTCGACTTAATAGTGAACTGAACAACATCTACATCCATAACTAAGACATCATCGTCGAGATTCTTAATCTTAGTGATCTTGTAATTGACTACGTTAGTTGCCAAAGTTTGTAACGGTGACTTGTTATCAGTGTCATAGACAACTTGAATACCACCGTGGATCAACTGCTTGATCTCAATTGGGTACTGGATAGAGAATACAGTATCTTCGATAATGAACTCACTGTTCCTAGGAATTACAATCTTCTTAATTCCAGTTACTGGATCAGCGATCATTGAAGCAAGAACTTGTTTCATCGGAACCACGATAGTAAACTTCGTGATTGCTGGTGAAGCAAATCTATCGATATAATCCTTATCAGACATATGCAGATAAAGATCATCTAAGGTTTGAGCACAGCTTGGATATTGCGCTCTAGTAGTTACCTCGTTATCAATGATGAAACCAGCGGTATTCACTGCACTGGATTCAACTAACTTCATGAATGGATTAGTGGCATCCACGATATCCGATTCACCATTGAGATATTGCTGAAGTAATTCCAGAGATGATTGCTGAATGCTTGCAGGGTTAGTATTGATTAAATCTAACTTCCTTAAAGCATGACCTACCGCTGTGTTCTCTGATAGCAGATCAGAAAAGTTATTTGACATGTTTATTCACCTTCTTCACCGAACTCGGCATTTTCTCTTGGATTGAATCCTAAGATGTTATCCAGTCTAGAATCGAACTCTTTGTAAGCATCGATCTTAGCGAGATAATAGTCAGCACCAACGTACCACTCTAATTCTCTAGTCCTTGGATTAATTCTAGGATAACCACGATTGTTAAAAATATCCAGATACTCAAAAGGAATCTTAACCATGGAAGGGCCAGGCGTATCGTTAATACGATTAACCTTCATTCCAGTATTAAAATAACCAACCACTTGATTGAATGCTCTGATCAAAATATCATCGTCATAAATAGCACCCATACACTTGAATGGAATTTGAATTTCGTTGTTCCCATCATGGTATGGTTTAGTTGCATCGAAATCAAAAACAGAGGCATATGGTGCAGCATAAGGAAAGCTTGCACCACAGGCACCAATACGAACTACATAACGTTTAGTCGCATCTAAAACTAAACGATAGATTCTAGTATTGTAATCAATTTCATTATTGATTAAGAAGTCAGGATATGGACTTAATACACCCTCGAAAACATTTGACATGTAGTGTTCCCAGATATACATCATCATTGTAATTGGGTCACCTTTGCTGTTTCTGAAGGTAGCAGTTAAATCGTATGCCGAATAGTTAACGGCCAGGCCGTCGACTATTGACCATTCTTCTTTATAAGGTCCAGATTTTGAAGTAAAGGTATCAACTCTGACATCAGGCCATCCTGATATGTTAAGTAGATTATTTGTTAGGATCGGAATAAATGCCTGTTGAGGATCAACCAACGGACATGCAATTCTATCAACACCAGATACTCCAGTACCATAGGCACTATCTAATCGAGGATCAAGTGTATTCCTGATCAGTCGAAAATAAGATAGAGGCTCAGTAGTGAGAAGCTTGGTAAATAATCTGTTTTGTCTCAGATTTGCTGCTCTGAAATTCAATTGAGGTCTTGTGAAGAATGTTAGCCCGTAGTGATCTTTATTTTGTGGAATAGCTAACGGTGTTTGTCTATGGTTAATACCGTAGACGTTCTTAGTCATTTCGTTTCCTTCAGATCTAGACAGATCGAAGAAAGAATCTTGACTTACACTGGTATCTACATTGAACAAAGAATGATTACCAAAACCTAACTGGTTAACGTCCTTCACAGACACTTTAACTAGATTAGTATCGTTTATAGCGTCCATTATAATTTTCCTTAAAGAAAAAAGGATTTTGAAAATATGTCTACTCTTTTTAGCCCCACAAACGAGGGCACATTGGCAGCAGGTAGCGTTCTATCGACTGTTATGGACACATATAACAAAGCATTGGCTGTTGGTTCACATATGAAAACCAGTAGTCTTGTTAGTGCTACGTCCGTTGCCCGTGTTGAGCCTATCGTAATCGTTGACAAGGATTGTTTATTCTTAGAATACCTTCCAGATATTCTTCAATCCACTCAAAGCATTTTCGTTGGTTATTGGTTACAAGCTCTCAGCCTCATCACCAATGTCGGTGATGTCAATGTTGGTCGTGTGCTTGACAAACTCAATCCGAACAGAAAAGTAGATACAAATGGTTTCTTGGAAACTATTGTAAACGCCGGTATCGGTAAGGAAAATTACACTTATGCTTCTGAGAGCATGAAGTATAAATTACCTACCATTGCTATGGAAGCCAAAGGTGATAAAGGCGATAAAGATGGCGCTATTGCCAAAGTAGATAATGTTGCTGAACTTGCCAACCTCTCCATTGGTAAACTCATTAACGTTACTATTAAGAATAATGGACAAGAAGCTGTTATTCCAATCTCGTTCCGTTTAATGGTTAACACGTTGCCTCCTGCATCTTGCGTGCAGTTGCTCTCTCAAGGTAGCGTTGATCTTTCGTTCTCTGAACGTTGGTTCAAGTGGCGTGCTGGTCGTATCAGTTTCATTAAAGACCTCGTCTTCTGCCAGGACTTGATCCGTGAGCAGAAACGTACTCTTATGACGGATAAAGACGGAGTCTACTCTGAGATTGCAAAGCGTGCTAAGAATAGTAAGCTCGCTAGCTTCTTCTCCAAGAATCCATCGTTGGCTGAAGCTTCTAACATTGTGATTATCTCTGAAGAGACCGCAATGCAATTGAGAGTTAAACATAACCTCAACCTCGATAATTACAAAGATCGTCAAAAGATCTTTGATAAGACGTACGCCATGATTCTGGTAGTTATCGATAGAAACTATGAGCGTGTTAATATGTATCACTATGGTATCAGTACCAGTACCTCAGTTGGTTTGAGAGATATCAAAGCAGCTAACAAGAGTTCTGGGCCTAATATCATGGAAGCACTTGCGGCTTTCAAGGGCGGTAATGCCCCAGTCTTCTAAAGTAAATAATCTAATAGTCAAGGATCGAAAATGGAAATCTTAAAATACGCCGCCAGTCTGCTTCCTAATTTTAAAAAGGATCGACTGCTTGAAGATGCACGCATCGTAAGAACAGAGATTCAAAATTCAACCATTCCTTCTTACAAGCAAGCAATGGATGTTTTGAACAACAAGGTTCTATCAAAGGAAATCAAAGCTATCGAGAAAGAATATTTCCGTGCTGTTGGTTCTACCAATAACAAGGGTATTGTTGCTGATATCTGGTTCCGTATGGTTGAACTGGAGAAGACTGCGACTAGTATCGAGAACTTGATCGAGAAAGATTTCGAAAATGAAATCGTGGTTGCAGGCATTACTGTCTACAAGGTATCCCTCATCAAGGCTTTGGAGTTGATCAGCTTCTCTTCACGTTACAGCCTGCGTTTGCTCAACTATCTCTATATCCTGGAGACGGAAGCGACTACTGGTGAACAAAGCTACTTGGCTAAACAACTCTCCAAGGGTGAAATCAGTGAACTGCGTAGCCGTCTGAATATCTTCGGTCGTGTTCTGAAGTCGTTTACTGAAGGCAATAGAGACTTTGTGAAGACTATTCGCACTGTACCTGATGTCTTGGTCAATGAAGATACTGAAGCCGCTTTAGCAACCTTTGGTGCTATCAAGGTTGACCCTACCGGTGTTCACAATCTGCAAGGGTTCGCTATGAATCCTATCTATCACATTGGTTTGATTGTTGCAGAATACCAGAGTAATAAATATAAGGAGAATAAGGAACTCAAGTCCAATCTTGAATTACGCCTTATGAACCTGGTTAGTGTTCGTGATTCAGGACACAGCGACCCTGGTGTTGAGCGTGAAATCGAAATGGTTCAATCCAGAATCGATAAGCTCAGCGAGAACATCCGTAAACAAGAAGAAAGCGTAGGACTCTAATGGCCAATGTCATTATCTATGGCAGAGGTTTCTTAGGTTTCGAAAATGGCATGACTCGAAAGGATGATCCAACACTGGACATTCGTAAACAAGCAGCCCTCGTTCGTTTCCAGAAACCTACCACTAAGATGAAGGGATATGGTACGTTCAATGATGCAATTGATAAGCTGTACATTCAGCTTATGAAGCATGAACGTGACCTGACATCTTTCTCGTATAGACGCGCTGTACTCATTGAAGCTATCAGAGCCTTTGGCACCTATTCTTTTAAAGACTGGTGCAAACTACAATCCGACAGCTTTTATTTTACCGAGAATCATCGTAGATTCTTGGAAGATACGCTGAACTTCATCCGTACCGGTGAAAGACAGTTTGGTCTTAGACCATGGGAATTTACTCTTTCTCAGGAAAATGCTACTTTCCAGAGTAAGAAGATTCCATTCGACTATGATACATACTTCAATTCTTTCCAGGAAGAATTTGGTAGTTCTGACCACAGTGTCGTTGGCACTATTCAACGTTGGACTGCTCAGCCTAAGGGCTTTGAAGACATGATCATTTCTCTCCATCTAATCTTCGGTAAAACCGAGAAGAAAGTGGCAGGACAATAATGTCAAAATTTCTAAGCATAGCAACTGAGGACGAAACCCCAGCAGACGGCGGACTGGCTGATCCAAACGGTAAACCAGATGAACTCGAAAAAGCCAATGACATGGTTCAAAACGAGGACAGTACTGACCCTGCTAAGGTTGTCAAAATCGCTAACTATAAAGAAGAGTTAGCGGCACTGCAAGAACAGCAAGAGGCAGCAGGCGATGAAACTACCGATCCAACCAACCCTACCGGAGATGCCGGAGCAACCGAGGATACCGGCTCTGCTGAGGGCGAAGGGGACGCAGCAAATGCCGAGGGCTCCGATGACCCCGAGTCAACTGACGAAGACGTATCTACTGACGAGTCGTCCGGGGACGAGGATGAGGCTAACGCAGAAGACGGGGAAGTAGATGAAGAAGGTTTGTCAGATGATGATGCTGAACAACTCACTGAAGCTACTGAGAGTTACGCTACGTTGACTAGACTTCGTAAAGTAATTCACTCTGCTAAGGAGAGAAACAACTTCTCTAATACTGCGCTGGAAATGTTTAGCATCTCCGTAGAGAGCATTAAGACTCGTTTGGGTATCACCCATGAGACTAAGTATGAAATGCCTGCTATGGAGGATTTAAGCGGTTTTACGGCACGTCAGAAGTATACCGATGCAATGGTGGTGGCTTTTGAAGGTATTGTGAGTGATGTCTGGGAAGCTATTGTCCGCATGTTCAGAGCTTTGACTGGTTGGATTAAAGATTTCTTCTTTAAGAAAGACAAGTCTGTCAGAGGTGCGAGAGAAGATCTCAAAGCAATGGAAGCTTCGAATAAGTCCCTGATCAAGGGTCTTGAGAAGAAGGAAGAACTCAAGGGTAAGACCAAAGATGGTCAAACAGTTGATGAACCAACTTTCTCAAGTCAACGTGCAGGTGACCTGTTAGTTCCTGGTAAAGATCCTAGCAGCGCTGCTTCTATTAACGAGAGTTTCGTTTTGATGAACGACTCACTCAAGGAACAATTCAAGCGTCTCAATGATGTTGCTGCTGGATATGAAAAGTTACTTGATGATGTTTTCAAAGCACAGGAAGTAGACGACATCAAGAATCTTGGTGCTCGTGGTTTCATTAGTTCTTATCTGAACACAAACGGTTTAGAGAAAGCAACTATGATTCCTGGTGAAGATCTCAGTAACTATATAGCTTTCAAAACCCCAGTACTGACTTTGAATACCGGCTATTATTTCAAGTTCATTGAAAGAGGCCAAAGTAAGCAAGGTATTGATAAGAACGTTGTTAAGCAACAACGCTTTGGTTCATACTACGGTGACGACAGCACTAAGGGTGCAAAGATCCCGTTGATTAATAACAAGGATCAAGCTAATAAGATTCTTGAGTGGATGAAGGCTATTCAAGCTAATCGTGAAGTAATCGTTGCTAAGGGTAAAGCACTTAGTAAGGATGTTGAAAACTATACGAAAACGATTGAACAGTTTAAATCAACTGGTAATCAACTCGATGCACTTATTGCTGAATTACTCGGATTAATCTGCGTTATTTTAAGTAACGTAGTAGTCAAGGGTTATAATGTAATCGAGAATAATTATGAGAAATACTCTCAACTCTTAGCAGCTTATCACGCTGAGTCTGTAAAAGAGTATGGGATCTCCTGATTACTTATAAAATAGTATGTCCAAAACAAGCAGTTTGCCTACTGCTTGTTTACAACAAGTTCGTTATTATTTGAGTAGAAAAAACTACTTAGAGTAAAAAGGCGCTTTTTTAACTTTTTTTAACAAGGATATAGACATGTCTATTTTTGCTAAGGGCCTAGTGGCCGCTATGGAAGACGAAACTCAAGCCGCAGAACTGGCTATCGATGAAACCGGTGCTGAGTCCGCTGAAGCCGATCTGGTGGAAGCTACCGACATTTCTGCTGATGTGGAAGCTGGCACTGCTGAAGTTGATCAAGCTACTGCTGACGCTGATACCCTGGAGCGTATTGCTGATACCGCTGAAACTGCTGAAGCCGAAGGTGGTCTGGACCCCGTCGCTGCTGAAATCGCTGAAGTGGCTGTTGAGTCGATCTATGCTCGTCTGGGTGTGCAACGTAGTTCCTATCCTGCTCTGGAATCTTTCTCGGGCAAGACTGGTCGCAAGCGTGCTACCCAACTGGCTATCGAAGACATCAAGGAAACCGTCAAGAAGATCTGGGCTGCCGTGGTCAACGCTTTCCAGAAGATCATCGACTTCGTGAAGAACTTCTTCGGCAAGCTGTTCGACGGTAACCGCAAGTTGCTGGCTCGTATCAATGCGCTGGAAAAGAAGGCTGCTGCTTCCAAGGGTGAAACCACTGGTAGCGTGAAGGCTTCTGGTATCACCAAGCCCGTGGGCAAGGGTGACAAGGCTGGCGTGCTGGACATCCTGGGTTCTACCGAAGGTGAACTGAAGGCTCTGTCGGGTTGGACCAATAGCATCATCGACAAGCTGGCTACGACCGCTGGTTCGGTGAGCATCAACCAATCCGCTGGTAAGGACGCTGGTTTCCTGGATAACTCCAAGGCTGCTATCGACCTGTACAAGGAAGCCGCTAAGGTTCAATCGTTCAACGGTAAGGTTATCGGTCCTCGTATCGATGCCAAGTTCGCTGAAAAGTCGATTGGTGATTCCGCCCGTGGCGCATGGGAAGCCCTGAAGGACTTCGCTATCACCATCAAGGAAAACGTTCCTTTCACCGACAAGCCCGAAATCGAAGCTCTGTCTGTGGCTGAAGCTGGTACTGCTCTGAAGGCTGCTGAAAAGATTGTTCAATTCAATCTGAGCCAAAAGGCTGCTGTGGCCAAGTTCGAAGCTGGTATCCGCAAGGCTGTGGAAGCAGCTAAGAAGACTGCTGAAACCGCTCCCGATGGCGAAGGCCAATCGGCAATCGTGGAAGACAGCCGTATTGCACAACGTGCCATCACCGCTACTGGTAACAGCGCTATCAAGGCGTTCACCTTCGGTGGTAAGATCGGTACTGAAATTGCTAAGGCTGGTATCGACTACGCTGAGCGTTCGCTGGCAACCGTCAAGGCTGCTGAGTAATTCTAAACTCAGGTGACTGAGTATTAGTCTAAAAAAGGAGGAGGGGTAACCTTCCTCCTTTTATGATGATCGATTTATTAGGAGTAAGAAATGAAACTTATTCAACAAGCAATGGAAGACCACTACGAAGGTTTAGTGGATAATGAAGGTATTCATAATTCTGCTGAATTTCAACGCACTATAAGCGACGGTATTGAGCTGGAAGAGATGGCAAACGATGTAGCTTCTTATGAAGCTGCTAAGAGAATTGAAACTACTTTAGCCGCTAAGGTTAATCGTGGTGAGGACCTCACTGATGAAGAAATCTATATTGCTGTAGAAACTATTGGTAGTCTCTATAGTAATAGTAAAGATGGTTTCAGTGGTTTTGGTTTTGAATCGTATCAAGATAAAACTCTTACTCAAACTGAGAAGGGTAAAATTGCACTTGAAGCTATCACCAATCAGAATGCAGATAAAGCCAAAACCATTAAGGCTAAGTTAGAGAACTTTGGTAATGGTGTCAGCAACTACTTCTCGTGGTTTACTGGTAGTATGGCTAAGCTCAGATCAGATGCCAAGGATGTTCTGGATAGAGTTCGTGATGCGGATGATTCAGAATTCAAGAATGGTGAAGTAACTGATAAGAGAACTCTGCTGGCTCTTCAGCGTGGCTACAAAACGAAACCATTCAACAATTACAAGGATGTACTGAAAGCATTAGAAGGTCAGATTGATTCTCTGAAAATCTTATCAAGTACATCTAAATATGAGTCTCTTGGTGCTGGCGAAGGATCAAAGTACGATCTGGCCAAAATGGTGACTGACATGAAAGGTCGTGTTATCCATAAGGCTGAAGGTACTGTTACTTATGACCTGAATCCAGAGAAGCTCACTGGTGCTATCCTGACGGCTCGTGTTCCTGACAATAGTGATAATAACTATTTGATGAGAAACCTCAAGGCTAACTTCGTGGTTCAGTTCAATCACGATACATGGAGTTTAACTGAGAAAGCAGATAGCGGTTCTGTGAGAAGCCTGTCGAAGAAAGAATGTATTCAGTTACTCGAAGATGTGATCAAACACATTGATGAACAAGAACATACTTTCAAAGTCTACTATAAGGTCGCTAAACTTGGCATCACTGATATTCTCAAGGGCACTGCCAAGACTTTACTGTTAGGTATTGTTGGTGGTTACAACAGCTTGATCTTCAGAGGCCGTGTACAAGACATTAACACTAAGATTGTTTACATGAACAATGCAGTGTTGCGTGGCATGATTGCATGGGCTGCTTCGTCTATTAAGTAAATAAAAGGAACACTCTCGGGTGTTCCTTTTTTATGACGTGATCAAATCGTATGTTAAACATTTAAGAGGAACAACATGTCCGATCTACCTATCCATGTGATGCCAGAAGAAGATTCAGATAGTCTTGATATCGATTTAGAAGTAATCGATGACATGATCTCCGGTGATCTCATTCTTCGTGAAGAAATTGAACAGAGAATGGAGAACTATAAAACAGGTTTAGAAGCACTCTATGTTCTGGACGACTATCATAGTGCGATGTATTCTAAAGAGTTCATTGACAATAGAGACATCAAGCAACTCAATCTAATTACTAAAGCTATCAACGTTAACTTGAACTATAAATACGATGGTTTCAACGTTGCTACAGAAGGTCTAACAGACTTGGTTAAATCTACTGCTGAATCATCGGTGGCTCTGGCCAAGGGTGCCGTTGATGTTGGTGGTAAAGCTGGCAAGGCGGCAGTCAATGGCGTGATCAAAGCCACTGAGCTATCTAAGGCATTGATCGAGAAGATTAATCAAGGTATTGTTAATCTTGGCTCCGAGTATGATATCATTGCTAAGCTTATCGAGAAGCGTTGGTTCGGTATTAAGAATCTGATTGAAGTCTATCGAGTTCAAGTCAGTAAGTTAGAAGACCGTATCAATGAAGCTACTACTGAAAGTAATTCATTAAGAGCTGACATCAAAGTAAAGCTCAATACAGCTAAACTCACCAGAGATAGAAAAATCGCTACAAAGAGCGATTACATGAAAATCATCCGAGAAGATGTTACAGCTATTGTTGATTTCCTCAATAGTTACACTCAAAGCATCAAACTCACAGAAGGTATGTCTAAGGATACTGCTAAATCAGTAGCATTCATCACACCCTATAAACAGACTATGGTTAAGAATCTTAATCTGTTTAACTTTGATGTTCTTGGTAAGTTAGCTGAACAAGACCTTTTCAAAGCTGGACATGATGAAGGTAATGAAAGACATTCTCGTGTCCTCATTGGCGGTAAGCGTGTATCTGTTTCTTTTGATAGGAATCGTGCCAGTCTCTTAGATGTTCGTAGTGAACTTCGTAGAAAGATTCGTGAGATGAATATCTACGGCTCAAGAGTAAAGGGTAATGACAATATCAATGTTGAGATTGTTACTCTCAGAGATTTTAGTCTCAGCGACGCTAAGGAGTTGTTAACTCTGCTTAAATCAACTGGTGAAGCTTTAGATCGCTACAACGGTGAAAGTATTCCAAAGTTAATTAAGGATAGAGAATTCTTTAGCCGAGTAACTGAGATCGTCACTGGTCTTGCAGTTGCTGTTACAGGTTTTGGTATTATCAAGAACTTCTTGTCCAATGGTAATAACCTTGAAGCCGTTAAACAATCTCTTCCGGGTAAGCTCCTATCAGTGGTTGATTTGTTTGTTAAGGCAGCGAGTTTGACTGCTTTAGTAGGTTTAGTTGGTGCCAAGGTAGCAGGTGCTTTAGTTGACTGGTTGAGAAAGTACATTATCTCTAGTATCTTCACCAGTATTGATCTCCAATACCGCATTACCAAGATAATGAATAATGTGGATAGTTCTGTGATTGACACCTTAATCTCCGTGAGAGGACAGTGTTATAGAGTCACGGAGAAATTAAGTAGATCCAAAGTTTGGGTTTAAACAAGGAAAAAGAAAATGTCGAAATCAAGATTTAGTTTGGGTCTAGAAGCACAGGAGCAAGAGTTAGAGATTGATATGGCTCTTGATGCTGAAAGCGAAAGAGATGCCTTAGCAGGTGACTCTATGGCTGATAGCCCTTTCTCCCCCATGGTGAGTAGAGCTTTCTCAACAGCAGTGGATGATACAGGTACGCTAGAGAGAATGAATGATGTTCTCGAAGGCAGCGATATCGATGATATTCCAGAAGCTAGTCGTCGCGTTATTCAGACTGCTATGGAATCTATTCGTGGTCGTCTATTGGGTGACAGTAAAGCCAAGGGTGTTGCTATCGAAGGCTTCGCCAGTAAAGATGACTTGAAGATTGCTATTGAGGATAATAGAAACATTATCCAAAGAGCATGGGACGCCATTGTTAAGTTCTTCAAGGGTATCTATGATTGGTTTGCTGGTTTCTTCAAGAAGAAGAAAACTGATGCAGAAGTCTTTCAAGAACGCTTGGAAAAAGGTATGGAAATTATTGGTGAGATGCTTGCCAAGAGTTTCGAGGAGATCGAATTTACCGATGTTCCCCCTCTCCATGGTGTTGGTGTGAAACTCTCAGACGGTACGGTCGTTGGTAAAAACAATGCTGCATCTGAAGATGGTGAAGTAGACTACAATAAGTTGATTCCTATTGTGAAGGGTATCCTCACTGGTAGAGAGGCTGTGGTTCTCATTAGTAATCGTTACAACGCTATCTTCGGCTCTAGTAATGTGGAAGCTAAGGCTGAATTTGCAGAGACTCTGAAGAAGATTTCTGACAAGGCTGAGATTGCTTTGAATGGAATAGAGAAGACAGGGCTCGAAGGTTTTGCAGAGAAGCCTATTACTAAAGAAACCATTGCTGGTATTACAGAAAAGACGATGGAAGAACTCTTTGGTGGATCTATTCCAATCACTATGGGTACTTCGATTGAAATCTCTGGTAACTCAGTATCCGTGAAGAAACCCGAGAGTAATGAAATTGAGATTGCAATGTATGGTGGCCCTAGCAATGCTAAGTCTATCAATGCCATTCTCAAAGATCAACTCAAAGAAGTGATTGTCATGAACAAGGAATGCTTCGAGTTCACGGCAAGCATGGCTAACAAAGTCCATGACTTCAATAAACAAATCGGTACTGACACTGAAGAGTCGGAAGAGAGCATCAAACTCATGCGCTCCAAGATGCAAATGGTCAATGGCGTGATTAAGTTCATTGCTTTGCTCATGAACCAAACGATGAACATTGTTCGTCTGTCTGTGGATCTACTCGATTCGTATGTGGCGGCTGTAGCTATGATTGTTAATCAGGCTAAGAAGGCTCAAGCTAAGTAATCATAAAAGAGAGACCTACGGGTCTCTCTTTATGTTGTATCAAATCCTATGTTAACGAAAAGAGGTTTCCCATGCCAATTATGATGCTACCAAATACTGGTATTGAAACGGCAGTCTCTAGACCTGTTACTTTGGATATTGCAGATCAGGTCATGGAGATTCTACAGATACCTAAAGACACAAGAATTGTATTTAAGGGTGACAGTGATTCTGTCTATCAGTCTGGCTCCCTTATTAGTGACGCTGCCAATCCAGTCTCTACTGCTGGTAATGTAGAACATGTGCAAATGGCTGGTAACAGTCAACTTAGCATTGAGGTCACAGAACGTTTCTTAGAAGAAGCTTTAGGTACTATTGCTGTCAATCAACCAGAACACACCCCGTTCTTCCATGATGATAAACTTGGAATTACTGCAAAGTTAGTTTATATACCAACTGAAGTCACTATTAACTTCAAGTATAAAGCGAGATCAAAATCTTTAGCTAGTAAGATCAGACATGATACCTGGGCTAGGGTTAGTAATATGCGTGATGTGAATGTTCATACTGTAACATACACTGTACCAGTCAGTAGCGCTTTTATGAGTGTTATTAGATATCTTCATGCTCTCAGAGAGAACGTAGATGGATACGGTGATAAGTTTGAACCATATTTCTTAAGCTATGCTTCACCTGCTTTAACACAGATATCTAGGTTAGAGGGCAGCAATCCTCATTACAGCCTTCAGGAGACCGCAACACGTATCTTGGGTATGTTTGACTTCACTGGCACAATGGAGAAGGCTGAGAAGGATTCTGAGGGTTCTACGTATACTGTAGACTTTGCTTACAAGTTTACTTACGAGAAACCATCTAATCAGGTATTGAAGTTCCCAGTAGCTATCCATAATCAACTAGTCGATAGAAGATTGGTTGACCACGATAGCGTTGATCTCTCAAAGAAGAGAAAGACATTCTATTCATCCTCCATTAAACACATGAGAGAATGGGAGATAGATAATATCTTAGATCAACTGGTGGAACACGATAGTTATGTAAGAATACCTAACTACGATGATATCATCTATGATAATCATGTCTCAGGTACTAGGACTTTATTCTCAGCAATTTGTTCTGTTGATGAGAAGACCCCTAAACTCTTACTTAATCTGAATGATCTAGGTAACTATCTGTTTAATGAAGAAGTCTTACAGTTCATCAAAGATGAGGAATGGAAATATATCTTCAAACCTTATCAATCGTTCTTACATATCTCGTATTACAGGAATTCATTCTTAGCTCACCATGAATCAGCTTATGTTGATGAGAACTTGAATTTCGTGACTGTAGAGAATCTTAACAAACGCGTTATTAACCGTGTAAGACTCTCTATTGCTAAGAACATCTTGGACGTAGACCATCGAGCTATCCAGCGTATGGTGAAGTATCCAGAGATTCTCAAGAGACTTGTTTTAGCTACAGAAACTAACAGAGTTCATCTGGAACGTTTAAGACCAAGAATAGATATCACACATCTGTTTAAGGATATGCCTAACATAGGTGCTCCTAGAAGCCTCTATGATACTAATAGAGTACAGTCTAATACTGTTCTGGTATCTGGTGTGGCTGCTGGATCAAAAGACAATGTCGTTCGTGGTACTAACGTTAAGTTGTACAACCAGATTTACGGAAAACACAGGATTTGATATGCCTATCATTGAAGAGAAACCAATAGTTCAACCAAAGGTAGACTTTAAACCTGAGGTTCAATCCAAAGAAAGACAGTCAGTATTTGTTGATAACAAACAGATTCCGACTAGTAATTTACAGTCGTATGTTAGTGGTTATAACTTTACTGTTGACTACTATCATCAAATGCTGAACAAAGACAGCGCACTGAAATCACAAGACGTAGGTGACAGTTCTTTGTTCCAACAATATCGTAAGATCAAAAACCTAGAGATTAAGGTTAACTCACCTAATACATCTGATCAAAACGATGAAGATAAAGTATTCGTTACTAGAGGTTCAGCCGTTATTCATAATGGGTTGATTCCTAACGAAGGCGATATGTTTACTGCACCTGTTGGTGATGGTAGATTAGCCGTCTACAACGTTACGAGATCCCAGCGTTTGTCTATCATGGCAGATGCGGTCTATCAGATCGAATATAGCCTCAGCTATTTCAAAGAAGCCGATTTAGAGAAGTTCAAACAACTCGAAGAGAAGGTAAACGTTAGCGTCTACTACGTTAAAGAATACTTGGCTTACAATAAGAGCCCCTTACTCATCGAGCATGATTACAACACTCTACTTAGACTTAGAAGATCGGCAGAAGAGATTGCGAGTAATATGTTCTTGTGGTTCTTCAGCAACGAATACAAAGCCTTACTGATTCCTGGTCAAACCAATTCCATCTTAGATCTCTATATCCAAGATTTCTTCAAGGTAATTGCAGGTGGTTTGGAAGTAAGTAGTAGAGTTCAACATTTCCAGTCTATCAATATTCAGGATGATAACTATCTTGGTTATCCTCAAATCTTCGATGCTTTAAAGTATAGAGATTTGAACAAGCTGAAGATTGCCAATGACAACATGGGTGTTGCTAGTACTAAGGCTTTCCATATCGATCCGATGATGGAAAATATTCGCTACACTGGGATAGACTTCATTGTATATCCAGTAAGCAATAGAACCCACGATGACGATAAGTACAATCGTTTGGATAAAGGTGCATTAGGTGGTTATGTTCAAAAGACTTACGGTCTCTTTGATAAGACTACACCTAAAGACCCAGTAACTGGTGATTATCTCTACCCAACGATTCCAGCAATCACTTACGATAATAAGACTCTACCTCTTATTAATGAAGTCGATTTCAATAGTAAGTACGTCTTCTCTGCGGATTTCTACGAATGTGCTAAGAATGATACTGAATCTGACAATCTTTCTTTGATTGAAGTCTTAGTTCTGAATTACCTCAGAGATAAGAATTACAGTCCAGGTGCTCTGGAATTACTAACTAAGGATTATAAGAATTGGTCTAAACTTAATCAATTCTATTTCATGCCAATCCTTATCCTATTGATCTTATCTCAGACCATGGAGATGTAATGACACGTCGTTATGAACAAATTGATGATGAGAAAGATAGCGCCTTCTACATCTTTGACGTAGTGTTTCTTATCAGTGTTAATCAACTTGAGATCACTACCGGAGACTACATTAACCAGTTAGGGTTCATCGACTCAGGTGATCCTGGTATCAATAGAGAAGTAGCGAACGAACGCATACAGACTAATGTTAGTATTGCAACCATGGTAGAGTATACCAGAAAAGGTATTAGTTTCCATGTAGTTCATACTGAAGATACTTTGGTTATCCACGAGTACATTCAACATCACTTAGAGCGTTTCGCTAGAAAGATGTCTGGTAACAGAAGACTCAATAAGAGTTCATTTCCTATTGATGACTTACTTGCACTGGAACAACTAGCCGACAAGGTATACGGTCACTCTAAGTTCTTGGAAACTGGTGTTGATGAACGTGGCTTCTTTGAGAAGATGTTGGAGAGTGCTGGCCTTGGAAGCTTCTTCTCTGGTTCTGGTGAAATGTCTGAAGATGAGATTGCAGATCTACCAGAGAACAGAGAACGTGAATCTTTCGCTGATGTCTTTAAACAGAAACAACAAGTGATTGGTAATAATGGAAATAGATGACTCGCCCCTAATGAATGAGGTGGATAAAGTCATAGAAGATGGACCAAAGGATGTGTTCTTTAGATGGGAAGTAGAATTCAAAATAAAGGACACATTCGAAGGTGAGTTGCCATTGACTGAGAAAGACAAGAAGACAGCTTTAGAGGAAGAACTCAATGAGAAGATCTATAAACCTTTAAAGTTCTTGTCTCTCGATACGGAGAGAGATTACGAGAAGAACTATGGGGACTACCTTAAGCTCAGAGCTTTTGTTCCCTATGGTACTTGGGTTAAAGTTCTCTTCATTGCCAGAGAGCACTTACTTTGTACCGTCACTAAGACACCACTCATTGAATCTACTTACGAAGTAGATCCAGATCGTGAAATTGTAACTGTGAGTTATGACTGTATTCCTCAGATGAGAGAAGATCTTGAGATTGAGGTTTCACGTTTTGCGATGCAGGATAAATTCACACTCGATACAACCTTTGCTCCATTGGAGATTGATTTCGAATTACTTGATCGTAGTTTAGAGATGACACGTAAGGTTACTATGGGTGCAATTGTTCGTAAACAAAAACCAGAAGATGTCATCAATGGCATTATGGCTAAGTTTACAGAAGACTTGGAAATTGATGAAGGTAAAGCCGTAGAGAAGATTACTCTGATTAAACCAGACAATGAAGAAGAGAGAGAACATTACTTAATTCCTCATGGGACTAAGATCTTAGATGTTCCTAACTACATTCAAAGTAAATGTGGCGGAGTCTATGGTACAGGTATCAATACCTTTTTCCAGAATAATCAAATCTACATCTACCCTATCGCCAATCTGAAGAGATTTGACGACGAAGAACAGACACTTACTGTTATTAGAGTTCCAGAGAATAGATACACTGACATTGAGAGAACCTACAAGTTAGACGATAAACGTTTAACCGTTCTTGCAACCAGTGAGTCTAAGTTCTCTGACATCAACAAAGCCATGTTACTCAAAGAAGGTAATGGTGTTCGCTTTGCTGATGCTCGTAAGTTTATGAACAAGATAACAGAGACAAAAGACAACAAGTCTACTATTAAACGTAAAGAGACCAACCACGAGTATCTCTCTGTTCCTTTAGAGAAACAAAATACCGTGGAAATGGCAGAGACTAGAATACATGCTAATCCTTTTAAAGAATATAGTAAACAGGCTAAGAAAGATGGTGGTCTGTTCAGCTTTGTCTGGCAGAACGCTGATATTAGTCTACTGTATCCAGGGATGCCTGTAAAGGTTCTTTATAGCGATCAAGAAGAAGTTAAAGAGTTACAAGGTGTGCTGTTAAAAGTACATGGTGTGATTCAATCTACCGTTCAAGGGATGGCTCCCTCAGGTCACATTAGCCAAGCTTCGTTATTCGTTTATGCTGCTGTACCTGAAGAGGTAGGAAAATAAACTATATTGAAATCTTAAGGGTATCTAAGAGGATTTATAAATGTTAGCTTTAAATATCAAGCAAGAACCAAAGAAAGTCATCTTTGATCGCTTTAATGCTCTTAATGCGTTGCAGCTCAATCCTGATGACTTCCTTCTCTCTAGTGTGGAGGCGTTTAACGACACACAGAGAAAAACTAATACTAGAGTCCTAGCATCACCCGTTGTTGATTCTAGTGGCTATAATGCTTTCCATATCTACTACAACCGTATGGATTTAGCAGAAGTCTTTGATCGTATCAATCTGGAAGTTAAGACAACTGGATTAGATAAGCTAGTTGAAATACTGGACATGATCAATTTGGAATTGGGTATCTATCTTACAGCAGATGATATTGTTGATGCAGATATCATCTATGACGATCCTAACGACAGAACACTTCGTGCTACGGTGGATGTAGTAGCTGCGGTTACCTCTTATCTTTTCAGAGGTAACTATACGCTGGTGCTTAATGAAAAACTCAACCCCTATGATCCTGGTGTGAAGAACGCAGTCACAGGGTTGGCTTTTATCAGCGATGGAACAAATACTGATATCACCAATATCAATACCAGTATCTCGGAAGAGTTGTACTTTGGATTCCTCGACGGTGTTACTGTAAATGGTACTCCTGACATCAAGGGTGTCAGATTAATCGACAATGGTGCCTATGTATTTGGTGACTTCGATTTAGATGTACCTGCCAATATTACTGGTTCACAAGGTAATACTGTTTACCATGGTGTAACTGTGAATAGAATTGGTAAGGTCGTTGCTGTCGATAAGGTAGCTAGATTCGATAACGTTTACCAAAAGGATGTTAACTTCTCCAGTAAACCAGATGGCAGTAAGTTCTATTTGGCAGATAAGAGAAAGTATATCACCAGTGGTAACGTAGTTGGTTTATATCGTTACAACAATAAGGGTGAACGAGATAATACGTTAGTCACTACCAATATGACATTGATGGTTGATAAAGTACTTCCATTAGAGACAGGTTTCATTGCTGCATCAGAGATGCAATACACTCCTAAACGTGTAATTAAGATCCAGCGTTATAATGAGAACGGTTCAGTTAATACTGAAATGCCTGAGATTCAAATTGGTGATGTATTGGGTCTCGATATTGAAGTCCAAGGCATGGTCGTCTCTCGCAACGATAGTGGCGTAGTGGATGGTTTCTACGTTCTCCTTAGAAACATGTTTAGCCAACCGATTGTACCAACAATCAATGGTATAAAAGTCTACGGCGATAAACATCTCAATAAGAATAACTATATTCTGCCAGTTCTAAAGTTTACTATGGAAGGTATCTTGGATACTACCTTCAATGGAAATCTTCAGAAAGCTTATAAGGATTTCTTCCAACCTGAGATTGGTTTATTCCATTTCGATAGAATCTTTCCTCAGTCTGATGGGTTTATAATCTTCAATAGGGTTCGTAATCCTATAACAGGGGTCTCTACTCTGATTGGTTTGAGAGTACGTAAGGACGGTAGTTATAAATTCTTAACTGGCGACGAGTACTTTGATTTACCAGTTGTTAAATCTGTAAACGCTATTGATCAAATTGCTAATACATTCTTAGCATCTGTGATAGTAGAAGAAATAGATAGCAATGACCTCATTGTGGAGAAACCTAAGGTCATCGGTTTTGATGAGAATGGCATCTATACCGGTGTGTACTTAGAACTCGATAGTCCTTTGTCTATTCAGGACATGGTGATATTTAAGAACTGAGGTTAGTTAAATGAACGGTAAGTTCGTTAGATTGTTCGAAGAAACTCTACTTGATAGATTATTGAAGGAACACAATCCTCGTCTTCATGTATCTGATTATGTATTGGGTATTCCTAAGAACAATCTTAACCCAATAACCAGATTACTGGGCAATACGTATATCGAATTACATCCCAGAAATCCTGTGCCGAATAGAGGCAGCATCATCACACATTACGATAGAGAGAGTCTTAGCTTCTCTGTATCGAACATCGTGCCAAGACGACGTATTAATGTTGATAAAGAAGTTGAACTCTATTCAATCCTTGATCAAATTAATCAGACTTATCTACTAAGACTGACTACTAACGATGTCTACAATACTACCATTAAGGAATTCCCAAATGGAAAGATGTATGCTGTTATCTTAGCTAGACCAGAATCACTGCGATATACTGGTAAGGTTGAGATTGAAGTAAATGTCGATCCTATCGAAGGAGAACCAGCTTCAATGGAGTTAGTAGCAACAGTTTTAAGTACTCTGCCAGCAGCTAGTATTGATTTGGTAGCAACACTGGAAGATAAAGTATGAAACAGTTAATTACAATGCTCAACTCCTATCCTGGGGTTAGAGTCAATGAATATGATTTTGTCTTCAGTAAACCTGTTTTCATTCCCCATCTCAAGATGGATCAAGTGAATGTGAAGAGTAAAGCAAAATCTAATGGTTACATAGATCAAAACTTCTTGTACAAGCGTTATGATCTAACAGCCATTAGTGCTGAAGATGTAGTCGAAGTAATTGTAAAAAATGAGAAGACATTGCATCAGTTACTGTATGCTTTGAATAAGGTGTGCCTCTTTCCTTATCAGGAGGGTGGTCCACTTACTGTTCAGGACAAATACATGCCAATGTCAGTTAAGGATGTTAAGAACTTTAACTTACCTACACTGACTACTGGTCAAACAGTAACTATTCAAATTGATGCTTTGCCTGACTCTTATTACTTCCGTGGAAGTTTAACGGTTAAACTGAAGAAGGTCTCTTACAATGGTAGACTCACTAAGATTGATTTCATACCAAATGTAATGAGGAAATAATTTGATGACTTAATCAATAAAGGTTTTTAGAAATGGCAATTCCAACCCCAGAGGAAAAACTGGCAGCAATGTTCAATAAGGACCGTGCTGACAATAGTTTACCCCTTATCGACTTTAACGAGTACGTGTTCCAAGCACCTGCTCCTTTTACCGGTGTTCGTAATACTCGTATCTATGCACTGCCTGCTCTAAGCTCGCTGTATGTGGGTCGTATCTCTATTACCTATGACCGTATTAACTTCAACACAGTGACTAACGTCTCAGTTGTGAAGGGTTCAGCTACGACAGTCCACCAACTGCTTCCAGCTATCAACGAAGAACTGGGCATTGCCTTGGCCACGACTGACGTGGTCGATGCCGCTCTACCTGCATCGGGTGGTTTCACTCTGACTGCTACTTCAGTGAATAAGCTGTTCACAGGTAACACGACTGTTGCTTACAGAACGTAATTCATACAACATAATTGGGAGTCCTCCGGGACTCCCTTTATGCCGTTTATAAAAGTCTAAATAAAAAAGATTTGACCGTATATTATCACTCTGTGGCGCGTGGCGCGTAACTTTTGAATTAAAGTTTATTTTTTTATGTTACCTTAGGATTATTTGATTACACTGAAAAGGTTTGTAAAATGAACAAGAGCGCATTATTTGTTTTCATTGAAGGTGCAGATGGAGTAGGTAAAAGCTCTATCATGAATGCTATCCTCAAGAACTTCGTTAGCAGCAAACTGAGAATCTCTGCAACGCATTTGATTAAACATACAAGAGTCGGTACAGCTTTCTATCAGGAGTGGACTGGTGGAGCTATGACGGGGCTTCCAGCAGCGTTGGCTATGCTTGGATCTACTGTTGCTACTCTTGAAGATATCTCTAAAGCTAAGGACAATTATGATATTGTTCTGGTGGATCGTTCGCAGGCTTCTTTTTTTGCTTATCAACTCAGCGATAAGGGTCTTCGTAAACTACTGTTGCCAGCGTTCGAAGAAACACTGGAAGCAGGATTCTACAAAGAATGTAACTTCGCTACCATTTATCTCACTTGTGATTCCAATATTGCAAAAGAGAGAATGCTTAAATCTCGTGGTACGTTGGATGCAATTGAGTCAAAGGGATCTGATTACCAAGAGACTGTGAAACAAGCTTACAGCGAATGTTTCAAGACTTACTACTATCTGCTCCCTACTTGCATTATTGATACAGGTGCCAATGATCAGGAAGCATCAGGTAAGCTGGCAGTTGATTTCGTTAATCAACAATTCGAATCGAGAACCAAATGAAGAACTTTCTCGATAAAGGGTTCATGAAACTGAATCCTAATCTTATCAAAGACACCATGGGTCATGTTCTGCAAAGAAGACGTGACCATGTGTTTGGTAAAGAGAATGGGAAGAAACCTATTAAGGTTGTTCCTAAGACTGTTACCAAAACTACCTACAAACATCGTCAAGTAAGGAAATCAAATGCTGTTTAAAGAAGAGAAGGCTTATCTGGCTATTGCCAATGATATCATTCAGAATGGATCTACCCATAAAGATCGTACAGGTGTAGGTACTCGTGCAGTCTTTGGTCGTACTATGGAATTTGATCTTACTGATGGTAAGATTCCAATGCTCAGTACCCGCAAGGTTCCAATTCGTTTCCTTCCTATCGAATTGGTTTGGTTTATCAGTGGTGATACTAATATCAAGTTCTTACTTGATAACAATGTCAATATTTGGAATAGTTGGGTTATTCCAGAAACTGCTAAATATGACAATGATCCTCAAAACTTCCTCAAAGAACTTGAGAAGCAGGGTGTTATCAAGCTAGACGAGCGTTACAAAGACGTATTCAAGGAACTTGATACCAGCTTAGTCAATGCAACTGTTGCTGCTGTTACTGGTAAGGAAGTACCTACAAGTCGTCTACTGGCTGGATCGATTGGTGATGGTGCTTACGGTGCTCAGTGGCGTAAGTGGGAAGATATTCGTACTATCCCATTAGAAGATGTCGAGAAGTTCGAAGCCAAAGGTTATAAGAAACTCGCTACCTATAACGAAAATGTAGACGGGAAGAAACCTATTCGTGATCCAGAGACTCAAGAAATCACTGGCTACGAAGATATTATCGATGTGGTGGAACGCGCTATTGTTAAGAAGAACATCGATCAACTCCAAGCAGTTATCGATCAAATCAATAACAATGAGAACAGTCGCCGTATTATGGTGAGTGCTTGGAACGTAGGACGTTTGGATCAAATGGCCCTACCACCTTGCCATACGTTGTTCCAGTTCAACGTACGTCGTGGAGAAGATGGTACAAAATACCTGACGTGTAATCTCTATTGCCGTTCACAAGACTTCTTGGTAGGTACTGTGGCTAACATTGCACAATATGCAATGCTGACCCACATGATCGCTCAGGTAACTGGCTGCGTAGCTGAACGATTGGTATGGTTTGGCTCTAACGTTCACATCTATGACAATCAGATGGAATTGGCTGAGGATCATCTCCAACGTCTACCACTTCGTAATACTGTTCGTGTATCTCTTAACAAGGATATTACCAGTATCGATGAATTCAAACCAGAAGATATTCAAATCACTGGTTATGATAACTTCCTTCCACCTATCAAATACCCTGTAGCAGTATGAGAAGTAATCGTTTAGGGGCGTCATTGGCTGGCATGGCAATGGCCGCCTTGATGGCACCAAGAGCTTCAATGGCTCCAGTAGTTGTTGAAGATGTTGAATCACCAAAAGGAAAAGACATGAACTTTGTTGATGTAGAAGGCGTAGCACTTCCACCTGTCAAGCATTCGGTCGGTGAAGCTATTCAGTTGTCCAATGATGTTGTTTACTACGAAGAACAACTGAAAATCATTGCTTCTGAAATAGCTGAGGCTAAGGCGCTCGATAAAATGTCTCGTTTTACGAAGACTGCCAAGGTCAAGGAACTATTGGGCGTAATTAAGGATCATCGTAAGATCATCCAAGGTTACGTCAATAAGCATTTGGATGCAGCAAAGCATAACAAGATCCTCAGTCGTGGTGAAGTCTTCAATGCTTTTGTAAAAGATACTGCCGCTGTATCTGATATGAAACTTGCTTTGTTTAAGGAGATCCGTAAACATTGCGCAGATTCTGGTTACGTAAGTAAACGGTAATAAAAAAGTTTCAGTCCTATATCATGGTTGTAGAGTTTAGACTGTAAAAACTCTTAACCGTACTTTTAAGGAGTAGATATGGGAATGTTTCACTATGACCCATACATCGAATATGACTTCGGGAATCTTGGATTCCCGTCTGATATATCGATGTTGGTCAACAGAATGGTGAGGGAGTATCGTGAAAACGATAAACTCCTTTTCGTCAAGACCAAGTTTCAACAAAGCACTGGACTGCAACTGTTGAAATTCAATAGCCCAACGAACATCAATACGGTGATCGTGGTCTTCAATAAGACTGACCTCGACAGTGTCGATCTCAGCAATGTCGAAGTTATTGTTAAGTCAGATCAAGAACCTACTTATAACAACTTCACAAAACCCCGTAAGAAGATCGTAAAGACGAAGTTCGATCTGAAGACACAACTCTCCGAATGTATCGAATACATCAAACCTTTCCTTTGGATTGATGGTAACGAGAAGTTCGAAGAATTTGCATTCAATTGTAAGATTGGAATGGATAGTTTCAAACCCGATGCAAAGTTCCTGACTGCTGCCAGGATCACGGGTTACGAAATCATTGACCAGAACACAATCGAGCTTCAATTGAAAGGTGATTACAAGACATGGTATTACAGAGTAGACGCTCGAAAGGTAACTGCTTTTGCCATGATCACCGATCTTGCCGGTATGTTGTTAGTCGTCAGTCCAGATGGCGGCTACAAAATCGTTGGACGCGCTTTGGAGCGTCGTCTCAATTTGATTTAATATTATGGAGTAGGGCAGTCTATGCTGCCCTATTCTGTAATTTATTTTTTGTGAGGTTTGATATGGTAAAGGCAGTCGCTGATAAAACGAAGAAGGCTGCTACAAAAGTAGCAGTCAAGAAAGCTCCCGTTAAAAAGACGGTAGCACCGGTTAAAGTTGCTAAACCAGTTAAGGCTGTAAAACCAGCCAAGACTGCTACTAAGCAAACACCAGATCACTCAATAGCAGTACCTGATCTATCAGTCCCCATGGGGTTGGCTAGAGAAGCACTGGCGTTGTTTTGATCCTGATAAGGGAAGGGTAGTTTACTACCCTCTTCTTTATGCTGGAAGATTTTGTTTTGAGAACCATGTGGATCTTTGATCTAGTGATTACACATGTTTGGTTGATTAAGGTAATGTGGGTTTCCATAACACTTACAACCATAGTTCTCTTCGTCTACCATCTGCAATCGTACTATGAACTTGACTTCTTTATGGAGAATGTTGATGTTCTAGGTGAATTCAGTATGGCAAGCTACAAGATATTCATGGTACTCTTCGCTGTCGTTCCGATACTGGGTGGCATGATTATTATCTGGTCTGTAGCTGAGGGATTAGATAGTCGTAAGTTCTTAGCTAGGTTTGGTTGTCCTTAACAGCCCATCATCATTCAAAAGGTAAGATATGTCGGATCAAAAAGAAATCGTAATGGTAACCCCCCGTGATAAGTTCATTGCGTCGGCCAAGCCGAAGAAAATCATGACTCTGTCTGGCGTCGAAAAGAACGTCTATGAACTGGAGAGTGGTGAGTTCCAACATCTCGAATTCTCTGGCTATAAACGTCCAGAGTGCGAGAAGAACTACAACTTCATCCAGATGATCCCGTACATCATCCTGCGTGACATTCACCCAGAAACCGGTGCTGTCACTTACCTGACTTACAAGCGCGGTAAGAAGGGTGCAGAGAACAAGCTGCACGATAAGTATTCTGTGGGCGTAGGTGGTCACATCTCTGTTAACCAGTATGTTGACCCTGCACTCAAGACTGATCACGTCTATATTCGACATACGGCTTTGCCAAAGAACGTAGTGATGGCTGAGTTGATCAAAGAGATCCAGGAAGAAGTCGGTATTGAAATCACTGACTACTACACGATGGATGATCTACTCAATCTGATTCTCACGGCTACACCTTTCTACATCGATGAAGGTCCAGAGAGTGTGAACAGCTATCACTTTGCTTTGCCTATCGCATTGAATGTGAATGGCTTTGCTGATAAGCTCATCTCTAATGAACCTGGTGTCATTGAGAAGTTGTCCTTCAAGACTCCAGAAGAACTGGCGGTGCTGGCCACTGAAGGTAAACTGGAAGCATGGACTGATATTGTCCTGAAGAACTTCATCCCTCCAGTGATCACTGCCGAGATCTATGAACAGGCAACTGAGCGTGCACCTACTCAAGATGATGTGGAACGCGCTAACTGTTCCCGTGCTGGCGTTATTGGGCATGAGGGCTGTGGTTGGTGTGTGAAGAACAATGTTCCTAACACATTTGGTTCTGCTGCTCGCTGGCAGAATATCAATGAAAAGTCTGAGTAACTGATATAAGGGGAGTGCTTAGGCACTCCTTTTATGCTGGAGATTTGAAATGAGGACACCAAGAGCAAATGCGAAAGAATACTTCGATGGTTTAATTAAGAAGATCAAAGTCGTAATTGGAGAAAATGATTTAATCTCTTCAGGGGTTTTTAATAAGGGTTCTATCAATCCAAAGTTGTTAGACGATGACGACGATGATTTTGATTTAGGTGGCGGTGAGTATTTGATAGACATTCCTTTCATTTTCATTGATCATAACTGGTACGGTGTTTTCAATGAAAAAGTGTCAACTATCCATGATGAAGAGATTGTTCTGCCTTTCCCAGAATGTATCTTTGAAATCTCTTATTTGGAGAGTAAGCCTGTAGTGAGAGTTTCTCAGAGTAGCGATACTTTTGGAATTACACTGGAGGTTTTATCTAATACTCATGAATTGGATTTAGAACTACTCAAGCAACATATACTGTCGGCTTGCCTCTCTTTAGAGTTAAACATCATGTCTTTACCAGCCACCGCTAAAGTGGACATGAAGATAACTGAGAATCTTGAATTTAAAGGTATCACGTATGTGATGCTTCCTATTCGGAAATCAAGTCCTTCAAAAGTTGTCAGTAAAAACACAGGAACGAAACAGAGATTACACATTAGACGGGGACATTGGAAAACGATACGTGGAATTAAGAAACGTATTAAGTGGTACATTGCTGGTGATATCAAACTGGGAATGATTATTAAAGACTACAAAATAGATTAAGGATCTAAATGACATTCAAAGCAGACAAACTTCATATCCGTAAAGACGGAACTGTAACTGTTGATCTATCTAGCCCACAGGAGAGTGGATTAGGTATCATCATTGGTAAGATGTACTACAACACACAGATCTCTGAACTCCTCGGTGATATGTGTTCCGGTTACCCACACAACGGTGGTAGCCATACTCTACGTCTTCGTGGGAACTATGAAGATGTGATAGCTGGTATTGAACTGATCCGAGATAGCACACCAGTGTATCCTCATATGGCTGTCACAGCAGCTAAGATGGATCTGACTATGCTTTGCAATCAGATTCGAATGTCAGTGGAAAGTAAAAAATAAAAAGGTTACGTCGAAACCCCATAATGTGTAAGACCACGATCCTTACACTCCAGTACCGTTAGTCAAATCTTTTTCATCAACCTTTTAAAAGGAAATTACCATGTCGACTGAAAACAACGCTCCTGAGCAAGACAACGTTCACTCCATCAATTTCACTAGCTCTGATCTGTCTATCGATCAAATCATCGAAGTACGACCTGGCACCAACCTCGATGAAGTTCTCACCGGTCTGAACTCTGGTGATCTGGGTACTACTCTGAACCATGGCGGTGACGAAGAGCCATGGATCACTGATAACGAAGGCACTAAGGTTGCCAAGATCCTGGAACAAAACGTGCAAGTTACGGGTGCTGGTTTCAAGGATTTCAACCAACCGACTGAATAAGTCTTGGACTAATAAAACTAGGCTACCGGAAGGTAGCCTATTTATGCCGTCTTTTTTATTTGCCCGAAATAGTCCAAATAAAAAGATCTCAGCCATATATAGTAAATGGGAGCTTTGAGTAATTAAAGTTCTTTGTCTATCAATATTCCACACTTTTAAAGGAAACCAAATCATGGCAGTTCAAAAAGGCGAAGCTACGGCAGTCAAGGATTTCGCTGATCTCGGTCAATTGACCAAACCTCAAACCACTCAGAAGGAGGGCACTATGCCTAACAAGAAAGCTGCGGCAGGTGCCGCTTCGGATGAAAAGTTGTCTAACGAGGCCGTCCTCGCTAAGGCGGCGGCTGAAGGCCATGATACCAACAAGCCACACCCATCGGTGTTGGAACTGGCATCTGCCATCAATCCCTACGGCCCCAACATGCAAGCAGAAGGCAGCCGCTGGATTCTGAAGATCGCTTCTGGTGATCCAGAGAAACCAATGTCTCTCGAAGACTTTATCGTGGAGAGCTACCGTGACCCGGCAGGTTTCAATCTGCTGCTCGCACAACACCAAGGTTCTCGCAATGCAGAAACGATCAACGGCATTGTTCAACTGACCAAAAAGTCAGACAAGATCGACCAGGAAAATGAACTGCTTCGCCGCGAAAACGATCAATTGATCGCTCGACTCGCAGAACGTCCTGCACTGGCTGCCCTCGGCAATGACTTCACCAACGTGGTGCAAGAAGCCGTGGAACATGTCAAGAACGAAGTGACCCACGACATCGCAGCAACTGCTACAGCCGGTCAACTGGCTGTTCAACCTGGTCGTCCGACCAAACCTGTGGCAACCGTTCCTGAAAAGGCCGAACTGATCACCGTGCGCGTTGAAGAACGTGGATTCTGGGAAACCACTGCAACCGCTGTGGCTACCGGTGTGGTCGTGGCTGCCGCAGCATACGGCACCTATCGCGCTCTGGACTACTTCTTCGGCGACGACGCTTGACATCCGGTGCACTTTGATGCGTGCACCTTCAAGTAGGGAACGGTGGTGCACCACCCTCCCTGCTCTTTTTATACCAAGACGGCATAAGAGGAGTACCTTCGGGTACTCCTCTATGTGCTTTCTTTTTTTGTTTGGCCGTCATAATCGGCCACCTCAATAGCAACCCGTTAAGATCACTACCAAGGCAGAATATCCAAGCAACCAATAAATCAATCACTTAGACACTCATTTAAGACTCATATTATTAAAATAGATATCTTGGTACTTCTGTATCGTTTTCAGATAACATTGCAGCACTGGTAGTCTTGACAGAGAGGAACTCAGATTTACTAATCTCCTCAATATCTTGTACTCCAAACTGCGTACTAGTCTTATAACGATAGAAACCTTTCTTGAGATGAATGCCTTTGGCTAGTTTCAAACCATCTGGTGTGTCAATCTCAAGAACTAACGTACTAAGCTCGATTGGCATTTTATCAGTACGTGGTACAAATGTCACAGACTCACCCACTACACGTCCTACAGATGTGGCAGGAAAGACTCTAGTCATTTCGTTGTATGTAACCAACCAATGTTCATTAGTAAACGATGCATCATAAACTAATTTGTTGTTTGGTCTCAAGCAAGCTCTAAAAGGAATACGGTGAATATAGAATCCACCTTTGTATTCGGCTTTTAAACCCTTTGCCTTATTCTTACTAGGTTGTGTATTGGCCATCATGTAAGGGCCGCTAGCATAACCGTTCCATGCGTTATTTAAGGTATCAGCAACATGTACTCTAGGAACAGTGTTGTCCTCAGTCATACCAGAACGTCTACTGATGTTTGGTACAAACTCATTGAACTTTCCAAACGAGATATGGTAGAAGAAGTCTGACCCTAATTCGTCTGGAGTAATTATTGAAGTATTCTTCTGAACACCACTAGACATCAATCTAGTGGCATCCTTAAGCTCTTCAATGTCTATTTGATAGTTAGACATTAAACCATACTTTCATCTTTAGCTTCAGTGTATTGATCCCAGTTCTCTTCTGCTGTCATTTCACCCAGAGGTGTACCACCTACTTTCAACATAGACGAATCAGGTTTGTTGAGGTCATCCAAGATGACACCCTTACGAACAAACTTATAAACACGATACTTATCGTCTTCATCAACTTGCTCAATACGACGCAGCTTTCCACCTTGAACTGTAAAGTAAGCTTCGTTCTTACCCTTGAGTCGTTCAATATGGAAGAATAGCTCTCCATCGATAACCTGATCAATCTGTTTAGAGTCAGCAGTATAACCACCACCGGGCAAACGCTTCACAAAGTCATTAAAACCATCACGCATCAAGCCTTTAGCTTCAGTTGATAGCTGATGTGGTGTAATGAAGAGAATTCCCTTGGATGCCATAAACGCTTTGACACGTTCAAATAGATTTCGGACATCCTGACCAGTTGCACCTTGTGTACATCCTTCTTTACTAATCTTGGTCAAGTAGTCGACCATGACCATCTGGACTTCGTAACCTTCAGCCTCATATTTGAGAACCAGATTACAGATATCCTTGTAAGTCCAATCACTAGGATTGACAAACAGTAGCTTGACATGGAAACCAGTAGCGGACAGTTTGTTGGTGACGTACTCAGTCATCACCCCAATATCCATCTCAGCCAGATCCTTCTTGCTAAGAACCTTACCAGTTTCGTTCTCCCACATGTTCTTGTAGAGATACTGGAAGTTCAAGACCAAGCTGTCTTCGAACGAGATACGAAGCAGTAGTGGTTTTTTCTTTGGATCTTTGAGTACTGGTGTGTTGTACATACAGACTTGTTTGAAGATAGTCAAACTAAAGCCTGTCTTGTAATTGTGCTGGAGTCCATACAAACCCCATTGTTCACCTAAACGGAACTTACCACCAATCATTCCGTTGATACCTTGGAATCCAGTAATGAATCCACCACCACCTTCATTTTCTTCTTTGATACTAGCATAGACACGGTTAATGGATTCCTTGTCACTAATATCGACTTCATCAATGATAGCTGAGTCACGTTCTTGACCAACCACTTGAAATGGTTCAAGCTCAGCGATCATTGTATTGATCCACTTGTTGATATTCTTGATACCACTTCGTTTGAACTTAAACTCTGAGAATCTCTTAGACAATACTTCTTCAATCTTACCGTACTTGAAGTGAGTAGCAATTGCAGTACGAATATTGATGACAGTGAGTTTATTCTCATCCTCAGACATCTCAGGTTCAATACCTGACTGAAGAGACTCGTATGTAGATTCATCAGCACCACAATTAACTTGTAGTTGCTGGAGTAGGATATCTTTCTGGTACTTATGTGACTTATCGTGATTCACCATCTCCGTTGCCGTAGCTTTCAGAGCGTTGATGATTTCCAAATCCTTCGTGATACCGATACTAACCTCTGGAGTCTTAATTGCTTCAATGACTTTTCTTACCAGATCTTTAGTACTGTCTTCTTCCATGTCAAGAAGACTTTCACGATACAGCAATGTGATGGACTTAACTAACAAAAGAAGGTCGTTCATTTCTTATCTCTTTCATGTGAATTCTTATCACTTGATTTCATTGCACTCTAAGAAATTAATTTATCTAATAATGTGTAGCTGGTTCACTTCACAAACTGCTACAAATATGATGCTTTTAGGTAGTAGATTGTCAATATTTAACTGTCTATTTCTATAGCTAAATATGTATGTATATTGTAACGATCTACGGTAAATAAAGAGTAGGAGTATTTTGTGAAACAAAAGCACTTAATTTTGGTTCCGTTCTGGATCGAGAAAGTCCTCAAAAGAAGTAATCTATCCTTAACAGAGTCACTTAACTATTCTAAGTTACTTGGATTATTATCGCTTTCCGATCTCAGCGCCTTTTTAAAATTTCAGAACTGCGATAATTACAGTATCACATCCGGTGAAAACAATGCTTTGTTAAGCAGTTGGGAACAATCTTGTCAAAACGACGAAAGGGTAGAACTGGATTCTACCGTAGTCCCTCTGTCATGCGAAGATGCAGCTACAGCTTATATCAAGGATAGTTTCCTAGCGAATCAATCTGCGAAAGATACTGTACCGTATAGAGTTGTAGATCTCGATAGAGAACACTACGGTGTCATTATTTACCCCGGCTTTGCCGAGTACATTTTGACTAATAGTAATAAAGTGGCCTATATTGAGGCTCTTCTTGAACTTTTATATAAATACTTTGAGATACACGAAGTCTCGGAACTTCCGATCTTCAAAGATTATCTGCGTTCTATGGAAGATTCCCTCTAAAGTAGGACACCTTTTTCAGTTATTTAAACCCTTTTTTATTTGATAAGACGAAGGAATTCAAATGTCAACTCAACATCTATTCAAGAAGTCGGTCTCTGCTGGTAGCGCGTCTGCTGCTATGGAAAAGACCATTGGCGCAGTGCAAGACGTTCTGGCCCAGACTATGGAAGCTAGTGCCAACAAGGCCCTGGCTGGTTACGTGTATGCAAGTGAATCGTTCGACCAAGAACGTTACACGATGGTTTCGGACACGATGGATCGCCTGAGCGAACGTCTGACCAAGATGGGTACTGATCTGGGCCTCGAAAGCTTCAGCGGTTCGCAACTGGGTTCGGCTATCGGTGCCGCTATCGCTATCTCCGACGTTGGCGCTTTCGCTAAGACGAAGATCTCTTCTGTGAACGTGAAGCCCGGCCTGAGCGCTGATGGCCGTACCTTCAACAGCGTGATCGGTATGGAAGGTCTGGCAGATGCGTTTGAACAACGCGTTGCTGTGGAAAACTTCGACGAGCGTGACAACCGTAACGCTGAAGTTCTGTCCGTGACCTACAACCTGGAAGCTGGTCGTCAGAATGAATTCGGCGAAACCTTCTTCCCAACCGTGCCCGTGTCTAACGACAACGTTGGTGTGGCTGTGTCGATCCGTCTGGTGACTGTGTTCGAAGACTTCAAGCGTTCGACTGAAGGCAAGCTGGCTTCGTTCAACCGTCGTAACGTGGTTCGCGCTATGCTCGACCACACCATCCTGAAGAACGAAGGCACCCGTGTGGTTCCAGTGTTCCTGGCTGGTAATGCTAATAACAACGCTAACTTCGACGTGAGCGCTGTTGGTGCATACGACAAGGATCTGGAAGGTGAAACCATCCGTACGGCTCCTCTGAAGTTCAACCAAGTTATTGGTGACGTGATTGGTCTGTCCTCGACTCAAGCCCTGATCGACAGCGGCCTGATGAACAACGGTGACACGCTTGATCCGGCTATCCAACTGGACGCCATCTACCTGAAGTTGGGTGCCGACGTTCTGAAGATGCGTCTGAATGGTCTGGCAAAGACTGGTTTCATTGCCGCTCCTGAAGATGACAGCCGTACTCAAGTTCTGAACTTCGATACGAAGACCCTGAACATTTCGGAAATCACCAAGCAATTTGATGGCTCCGATCTGGTGGATCTGGTTGAAGTGAAGAACCAAAAGCTGACTCTGCAACTGGGCGCTAAGGTGACTGGTGACGTGTCGGTGTCGACTGGCCAACTGCGTGTGTACGCTCTGGATCTGCATGTTCTGCATGTGTTCAATGAAGATGGCGAAGCTCTGCCTCTGACTTCTGGTATTGGCCAGACTCTGTCGGCTCTGGTGAGCAAGACCACTTCGTTCGTTGGTTACGATATCAAGGCATATCGCTCCAACCTGAACCGTCGTCAACGTGGCCAATTGCTGGACACGACCGTGTACAACCAGATCTGGACTGTGCCTCTGCGTAGCCCGATCACTGTGCCACGTCCTGTGAACAGCACCAGCCAAACTGATGCAGCCGATCTGGCAGCTCTGATTGCAGCTACCTTCGTTCGTACTTCTAACGAAGCCGTGACGACTCTGCTGAACACTGCTGAGCAACTGGGTGAATACACTGCTGGTAAGGCAAACGTGGAAGGCGGTATCGCTCCCGACATGTTCGGTGTGGCTCGTTTCCTGGTGAAGCCTACCTTCGTTGGTCTGAAGATCGATGTGAACGCTGTGATCAACAGCATCTCGTCGCACGAAAAGAACAAGGACATCTCTGCTGTCCTGATCTCTGCAATCCGTGACGTGGCTTACCGCGCTTACCGTGATTCAGGTTTCCAAGCTATGATTGAAACTGGTGCTGCTGGTATCTCCGGTAACCCAACGATCATGGTCGGTACTGACCCGATGACTGCTCGTTACCTGATCGTGGACGGTGATACCCGTTCGTTCGGTCCTGACTTCGAGTTCAAGGTTGTTACCACTCCTGACGAGCGTATGCAAGGTCAGATCGCTGTGGCATTCGGCTACCCATCGCAAGGTGAGAACAGCCTGAACCCAGCCCACTTCGGTAACATGCTGTGGTCGCCTGAGATGACTCTGGTTCTGCCAATGCAGCGTTCGGGTGGTGTGCAAAAGGAACTGGTGGTTTCGCCACGTTTCCGTCACATCGTGAACGTGCCTGTGATGGGTTGGATCGAGGCTTCCGGTATCCCACAAGTGGTTACCAGCCGCGTGCCTCTGCACTTCAAGGAACTGCCTTAATCTTAAGGGTCCCTCTAGCAATAGGGGGATTAGTTTCCAAATTAAAAAGGGAGTCCTTAGGGGCTCCCTTTTTATGCTGTGTCTTTTTCAATTAATAATATTTCAGCGATATATACTGATTAGGAGTAATATCACTTAACCTCTTTTAAAGGAAAAGAAATGACAGGAAAAGCCAGAACTATTACAGAGCTTATCACATATTCTGTAACCAATCCACCTGAACACTCTAATTGTGTTGTCGTGGTTGATCGTGATCCAAGCAATAAGACAGAATTGATTGCAGGCGCATTCTATAAGGATGGCTGCTGGTATGGTATTACGACTCGTGAAGGGTTCGAAATCCATCCCGATTCGTATTGGTTCGAAATCCCACGTTAAAGGAATATCATGGCTGCAAGTCGCTACGCTTTTATGACACCTACTCGTTTGTCTGAATATGAGAATCCTAGTATTCGGTCTTGTGTTCATAACCTGAGAACCAATGCTGGTAGCAAAATTCAAGCTATCAAAACATCACTGTATCATGCACACGTTGAAAACGATGTAACCAAACATGATACAATTGTCCTAGGCCATTACGATGTAGAAAGTAGCGATTACATCAACATTGGTGAATTCAGCACAATGGAATTGGGTGACTGGGTTATCACTGATATTCCTACATATCAGGAAGGTAATGTGGCTGAATACTTGCACTCTCGCAAGATCAAGAATCACTACAACTATCTTCACTATATGTGGGAAGATTTCCATAAAGCTGTCTTTGGTAAAACAGCATCTGAATCATTCCGTGGCGGGATGATTGGCGCCCATGGCGACAAAGTTTACGGCTACTGTGATGAATGGGAAGAAAAGAATATCCCTTTTTATCATGGTGCTCTACTTTATCTACTCACTTACATTGAAAGTGAGATGGTTGGTTATACGAAGTCGCAATCTAGTGAATTCGTAATCAATAAGTATCAACATTATCTTCCAAAGATAATTGAGACTGAAAACATACAACTCATCAGCGCACTGGCGTTGGCTGAAAATAAGCAAGGTCTTGGTTATTGATTAGTAGAAAGGAATCATCATGGTAGATATTTTTGCATGGTATAAAGTGGCGTTCTTCCGTAGCTGGATTAATCGTCTGCGTGGATGGGCTATGCTCAAGTCTTATAAGTTCAGGCACTGGGCTTTTCGATGGAATTGTGAGGCAGTGCAAGACGGTAGCTCTATCGTCTTTACTTTGTTCAATCGTGTCCATTTCTTGAAGTACAAGGAACATACCTTGGTCAAGTTTGGCCACCCTTCCAAGTTCAAGTTCGAAGAAGCTGCGAAGTATGTCAACGCCCGAAAAGACTAATCAGCCTCTCCATCCTGTTGTAGTTCTTATGGCTGTAGCTGCTGTGATCCTAGGAGTAACAGCTATAATCGGGACTGCTATGGAAATATTTCCTCTTGGAAGTAGACCGCCTGTTAAGACAGAACTCCAGCGGGAACTTGAAAAAGACGACTGTACATTACTCTCTGAGGCACCTACCGGTAAACAGTTCTACTGCGGTAAAGCGTGTTGGAAAAAAGAGATACGTATAGAGTATCAATGTAAATCAGGAATAAAGGTAATTATCAAATGAACAACCAAGTCAAATGGGTTGAGATCGAGTTCACTGGTTATCCCTCTACCTGGGAAGAACTCATGATCGTAACCAACAACGGCCTGTATCCCTGGTAAAGGAAAAACGTTATGACTCAACCAATCAGCAAGGAAGAAGAAAAGTTCATCCGCCAGACAGCGTGTGTCAGTCCGAGAAACATTGATCTACCTACTCTGGATTTGGATGATGGCGATATTCCTGACCAAAAGGAAGATTGCCCTTCTCATATGTCTGTCCTTGCAACCTTCAAGTCGTTGTATGGAAATGAGCTGGATCTGACAGAAATGTCAGGTAGTGGTTATGGTCGTTTCGTTGACCGTAAGACTGAAGTCATCTGGCGAGCTTTCAAAGCTGCTCTTCGCCAGCAAAAGAAAGCAATCAGTCGCTCTATGGGGCAGCTTCGCCGTAAGGTTGAAGGTAATCTCAAAGAGGATCACAACTACATCATCGGGATGGAAGTCGATGATAACACCGTACAGTTTGGTTTCAGACCTTACCGTCATGAGTCCCTCAAGGACGCTCTCAAGCAAGCTGACAGGTTGCTTAAGAATCACAACCGCAGCTATTCTGTTTTCAAACGAGTAGGCCGTGTTGGTGAGGAACTCAAAGATACACCAGTGTGTCTTACGAAGCAAAAGGAATATGGTAAACCAACCATAAATCCTTTCAAGCTCTTCACTGAACTCCAGAATTACGTTACTAATAGTGTTTACGGTGATGCGCCAACTGGTATTGTAATAACACTTGATGGTAAGTATCGTGTTGAAACGGTAACCTTTGGAAGGTGGGTCGATTTCGACACATATCCAGGGGCTATTGGTTTTATAAGTGATTGGATCAAAAAGGAAAAAGACTTCGCTAAGTCTATCGAAGCTAAAGTAGCAGCTTCTAAATAAAGCTACCACAATCTCTATCCATCTTTAAAAGGAAATCAAAATGTCTGAAGTAAAAACTGGTCGCTATTCTATCGGTGAAGAAATCTACGCTTGTGTGTTTGTCTACAATGACCGCATCTCCACCAGTCAACCGTACATGATGTGGTCTAATGAAACGCCCACAGATATCAAGTTCATCAAACTGACTGTCAAGGAGCACCACAAGGTGCCTGGTGATTATGATGATGAAGTCAAATACGACGGCTATATCCTGGCTGCTGATGATGGAACGATCTTCACCAACCAATATCCTCGGGCCAGTTATGGTCAATTGAGTGATCGTGGTGACCGAATCTTCCACATTGACTTCCGTGGAAAGACTGAAGAAGACTTCAAGAAGATGTTCGATAATCAGGTTAAAGTACCTCACGAATATGTGATAATTAATGAAGTCTTCACTCCTATGTTCAAGACCGTAACCTTGGACAAGGATAAGTTGTCCGATGGACTTGGCGTCAAGCTGTCCTTGTTGATCAACCATTTCAAGGATAACTTTGCCAAGTTGTTCCCTGATATGGAATTGGTCACAGCACCACACATCTTCAAGAGAAACGATGGCACTGAAAGCAGCTATCCTAATATCTTGGAGACCACCGTAGTCAAGAAAGAAAAGAAGGAAGAGAATGTTTGAGTCGAATGTGTTTGATTTCTTCTCGGATGAAGACATTAAAAAGCCTATCAATCTAAAGGCTATCATTGGACCAGATTTGATCTATGATCATAATCTAGATCCAGAGACTTTCACAGGTAAAATCTGTGGTTGCGCTATGGTTCAGTCCAAGGAACTCTTCAAGGAGATCAAAGTCCTCTCTGGTGCGTTTGGTAACCATGATTCGCTCTATAACGACTATCGCTATAGTCGTGAAGAGTACCATGAGTTGAATCCAGATAAGCCAAAGATCCCGATGATCGAATTGGGATGCTTGTATGGTTTTGTTACTGATAACGGATACTTCCTCACTCGCTTCCAAGCCTGTCAGGTTGGTATGCGTAATGGTCAGGTGCAAAGCAAATACGAGACAGCGATCAAATCCTATTCTGTGAAGAAATGGGAACGCAACCCTTATCCACCTTCCGAGTTTGTGATCAAAGCCTAAAGGCATAAAAAGAGAGTACCTTCGGGTACTCTCTTTATGATCCTTTTCTTTTTTGTTCCTAAACTTTTATAACAATATATTATTATACTGGATTTAGTGAGAAGCTTGATTTTGGAAAGAAAGGGGTTCATTAAATATGGTAATGCCAAGTTTTTACCGGGAGCAGAAAACGGCAAAAGTATCATTGTGGAAAAACATTTCAAATGATCATGGTCGTGGGCTCAATCTTATTGTCCAGGGACAACCTCCAATTTTTAAGGAGGAGGTGCAGTATTTCAACAACATGGGGTTTCCGGTAAGCACCATGAATAGCACAGGGGTGCGTGTTGAATACAATAGTATTGATATTGATGGAATCCCAAAAGGGTTCATGATCGTGTTCAAGTATAAAGTGTCATCATCGGCACTCGAACGCTTTCGTAGCTTCATCTTCAATATCCCCAAGGACACGGACAACATTGTTCTGCAAGAGTTGGTAAAAGACTTCAATCTGTTTTACGCAAAACAACGGAATCGTACTCTTCAGTATATGGAGAGTTACAATTTCGATTTCGTGATGTATGTGGATGCAGAGGAAATGTCGGGTGTAGATACGGTATACATCCCAGAATGTAATATGACGCTAACCAGCGTACCATTGTTTCAAATGTCCAGTAATCCAACACTGGCCATGCGTTACAATCTCAAGCCACTGAGAGTTTATGCTAGCGATGAATACCGCGATGGATTCAAGTACGCAAAGACTATTCAGGTTGTTGCACCGGATCATGTACCGGACAACTATTTCTATTTCCTGGGCAAGCAAGTTTGCATGACAGAAGCTGTCATGATGAAAGGTACTGAAGAAGGTATTCGGATCATAACGCATCAGTTCGATGACCAGAACAAAAGGTTTAACGTAGTGACAGAGTTCATTCCTATTGCGAAAGCTGTAGAAAATGGATTTTTTAGAACTAAGGGAGATCTTTTGATTAATGGTGACCCCGAAGAAGTAGCACGCCGAAAGTTGGTTGAAGACCGTATTGAATTGGAACGTGTAAGGTTCTCCACCGAGCACAAGAAAGCCGCTGCTGAAGATGTAAAGCTTGACATTCGTCGTGTCGAGTTGAAAACAGAAGTAGTGAAAGCTAGTACGGAAAACAAACGACAAGTCTTCGAGAATGCGAAGATAGATGATCGCTTTGAGATTCTCCATCTTGAATCCACGTTAAACCGTGAGAAGATTGTTGGTGATATTGCGCGTGAACGGCTTGGAGCATTTACCGAAATGGTTAGTGCGAAGATGAAGATTGAAACTGCTGGATTTCTCAACACGCTTGAACATGACCGTTTGGTATTCAAACATCAAATGGAAAAAGAAACGAGTCTGCTGTCCATCGAGACAGCGAGAGAGAAAGCAGATATCGAATCAAAGGCGGCTACACGAAAGAACCTTGATGAGACCCTTAAGTTGGGTAGCGTGGTAGGTGGGCTCATTAATCGCATCTTCTAGTCATCTTTGAAAGGATAGAAAAATGGACCCATACTTGGCACAGTTCATCAAGGACAGTACGCCTAAGATGAACTCAAGTGTTGTCAACGGTTTGGCTGTTGAACATCTGCCTCACGCAATGAGATATATTGAAGGCATTGTGCGAAATGTGTTCAACGGTTTGTTGCCGGGTCTTAAGTTCGAAAGAATGATCAAATGTTCTCCTGAAGAGGAGCTGAGAAAGGAACAACGTCGTAAGAACGACAAGTTGGTGATTGATATTGCCAGAAGCGATTTGTATCTGGTTGGTTTGGACTTCACGTATGTTGACCCTACGAAGATTGATCCACTGACTGGAAAACCAGACCTTAAGCCACAACCATTGCAGCGCAAGTATTTGTTCCTGCCGTTTGCGGGTCCAGCCGGGTCCATCACCTTGTCGGGTTCACGATATTTTATCAGTCCGGTAATCTCTGACATCGTTCTGTCATTTGAGCGGGAGAGTGTGTTTGTCCGATTGCTGCGTGACAAGTTTGCAGTAAAACGTGTAGATCATACTGTCTATGTGAATAATAGGATCACTACCGTACCTATTATCTGGTCGGAGATTTACCATCTCAGCAAAGAACGTAAGAAAGAAAAGACGAACAAGGCGCTGTGCGCACTAGCGTTATATCTGTTTTGCCGCTATGGTTTCAAAGAGACGGTTAAACGTTTCGGTGGAACTGATTGCATTGTTGGCGATGCGGATACTGTTAATTCAACCAAGTACCCCAATGATCAATATTCGATCTTCCAAAGTAGTAGGTCATTGAAACGAAGGGGAATGAAGAATGGACAACAATATGTCGACTTCCGGGTAGCAGTACCTATTGATAACGCGACCCCAACGGTACATGCACTGATTGGATCTCTCTTCTATTTGCTGGATCACTTCCCAGAAAAGTTCGAGAACATCGAATGGCTCGAAAGCAAAGAGAAATGGATGCTGATCATGGGATACATCTATTTTGGTGAAAACCAACACCGAGGTATCTTGCTTAGCGATATTCAGGAACACTTCAAGTCAATTGATGAATACCTGGATACAATCATCCTGGACAAATTGGAATCAGTAGGAATTAGAGTCAAAGACACCTATGAGTTGTTGGCTTTGATTATTGAACGTTTCGGTGAATGGATGATCAGTACATCTGACAGAATCAATTCTCTCTACGACAAGGAACTCTCGATCCTCTACGACGTACTCATTCCGGTGACATCGTCAATCTTTAATTGTTTCTTCAAGCTCAAGTCTTCTGCCAAAAGCAATGCTGGTAAGGGTCTGAGTGTCCGTGATATTGAAAAGATCATGGAAGTGACGATTAGAGCCAGAGCAATCTTTGGTATTACCAAGACACAAAATGGAATCTCTAGTCTCTCGTATTCGGGGGATAACAAGTTCCTGAAAATCACATCCGTCATGAATCCTCAAAAGAGGAGTGGTGGTAAGGGGAGTTCAGATGATGCCGGTCAGTTGAAGGACCCAGAAAAGAGACTGCACGTTTCTTTCGTGGACGTAGGTAACTACAGTAACCTCACAGGTAAAACACCAGTAGGATCACAACGCCTGAATCCTTATATTGAACTTGACTCACATGGACGTGTGTTAAGAAGTAAGGAAACGCGCTTGGCTCTTGATAAGACTCAAGACAAGATCCGTCGCATGTAAACAACGACAAAAGCAAATTTGAAAGGATTTTTGTCATCATGATTCAATCGAATTATTTCACGAACATTCAATTGCAGAATGTTCCAGCAGATAACCCAATGATTCAACCGCAACGCTTTAACCAAGCACCGGTTACATTCAACAATCTGCCTATCCATCAAGAGTTGCAGAATCTGCAAAACTCTTTCATCGTCAGTATCCTGAATGCATCGGCTAGTAAGGCGACTCAAACGCCAGGCCGTATGTATCAATGGAACCTGTTCTGCCAAAACGGTGGCCAGAACAAGGAGCTGATGGATACATTGATTCTGGCTGCAAACTACACTGCATTGGGTATGGCTAAGAATGCCTTCCCAAACATTGAACAGGCAGCAGAAGCATCGATTCAGTTTGTGGTTGAAGCTCGTGCAGCATACATCGTCGCAATCTTCCCAGATCTGCTCAAGATGTATCCACAACAGAATCAGCAAACCATCAGTCAAATGGCGCAGCAATACGTCAATGTGGCTAATGAAGTAGCTGGCTATATTAACAGTGTGGTCTATCGAAACATTAACAATGGCAGTGGTTTCGGTGGTGGTAATGGTTTCAACCAACAGCAGCAACAACCAACAACCGGATTTGGTGGTAACAACAATTCCAATGCTTTTGGTAATGCTGGTTTTGGAACGACTGGTCGTTCGATGCCACAACAAGGTAGCTTTGGTGGTGGCTTTGGTGTGAATGCAGGAAACAATCGTCCTGCGGCAGCGCCGAGTCCGTTTGTCAATGCTCGCCAACAAGAAGAAAACAAAGGTTTTGCTGGATCTGGTGTTCTGTCTACGGGTAAGAACAACGGTGGTGGTAAAATTGATGTTGGTGGTATTGTTAATTTGCTCAGCCCGCAAGAAAAAGCAGCGCTGGCAAAGAAACATGAAGCTACCATGCAACAACAAGCTGCCGAAAAGGCAAAGGTTGTTGATGTTGTGGTCAAACATGCTGAACCTGCTGAGGTCTTCTCCCAGAAGATCAATGCTAGCACAAACCAAACCTGGAAACCAACAGAAGAACAGACCTTTGTTCCTGCCGCTCCATTCGATAGCAAGCGTACCTTGACTGTTAAGAACGGTAAGCTTGTTTACGAACTCACAAAGAAAACACAGGATGAAATCAAAATGGATCGTGATGCACATCGTACAACGACTGCTGCTGCCATTAATCGTGGTACAGCGATGAAGGTAGAGGGTAAAGCAATTGGCTCTCGTAGCGACTTTCTGAAAGTCTCTCTGGATACAGTTGCAGGCACCCATGACGCTGCCTTCAGTGCAACGGAAGAAAAGTTCAATGAGAATTTGAATGCATACTTCCTGGGTGGCTATAGTTTGCTGGAAGAATCCGAAACATCTTTGGATGCTGCCATCAACAAAGCTCGTCAGATGAAGGTTCTCACAACTGATCTGAATCAACTGGGTGCACACCGCATCGACTTTGATCTGGATCGTATGTTTGTGATTCCGAAGAAGGAATACGACGAGTTCGGTAAGATTCTCCAAGTGAGTAATCTGGATCAATTGGCTGCAAAGCTGAAAGCAGCATTGCTGGATGATCAACATTCGTTGGCCTTCAACAGTGCATTGATTCAACTGGATTCTTACATCAAGCACAAAGTGTTGGGTGCGATTCGTAATGAATTGGGTCTGACGATCTATACGGGGCTCTCCAGCTTCGTGGACGACTACAGCGACTTGGTGGAAGACATCAGGACTTCGTATCCTAACCAATACTCCATCTTCAAGAAGAACGAGCGTGCATTGATTGCACGTTATCTGACTCTTGCCGATGAGTACGAAGTGGTTGGTAATGGTGAGAGCGAATTGGTGAATGCAATCATCAAGATCCGTAGCTCGGTAACTGTGGTGGACTTCCTCTACCATGAACTCGAAGTTGATCTGGTTCCTAACCAATCCAACGTGGTCCATCGTGATCAGTTCCCCAAGATCTATGAGTTCTTGGACGAATTGGTGAGCAATGACTACATCAAGGAAGGTGATATCTATTACGGTAATCACTGGTTGGTAACTGCTGACAACGAAATCATCAAGATCTATCGTAGTCAGTTGGACAACGCAACGATCTTGGTATCCAAGGTCTAAGTGACGACATAAGTAGGAGTGGCCTAGGCCACTCCTTTTATGCCGTTTCTTTTTTTTGTTTATTAATGGCTGTGATGATTATCAGAACTACCAGCAGTAGTTTGATTACCTCCAACGTGTAAGTTACTCTCAAGAGTAGTATTACCACCAACGTTGAGTTTACCAGTAATTCTCGTCTTAGGAGAATCAATGGTAGCATTGCTAGTTTTATGCGTATATTTGTTAGACTTAGAATCGTAAGTCTTTGTTTCTTCTTTGATAGATTCAGAAGCTTTTAATGTATAACGTTTAGTCTTAAGATTAATCTCATCTTGAGATTCAATATTGATAATCTTCTTATTCATTTCAACAAAACTATTATCCTTATTCCTAAGTTTAATATGTCTTTCTTTTGAATCTAAGAAGATATAATTACCATCGTCATCCTCAATAGTAATGTTACCATTCTTGGTATCGATCTGAATATCGTAAGTAAATGGTTCTCCATCATTCTTTGCAGTATGAAATCTAACTACTTTCTTATGGGTAGAGATCTCTAACCAATACATTGAATCATGGGCATTCTCGATATTCTCTTTACTATTATTAGAGAAACCATAGATCACAGTTTCTAAACGACGTAGCTTCTTATCTTGATGTAGTGTGGTCCACCAGTATTGATCAGTATCACCGAACTGCCATAGAACAATTTCCTCACCACGTCTTACATCAGGTGAGGTTAATCTATTGGTGTCAGTAAAAGATAGCCATTTGGCTTTGATGGATGCAGTTGTATCTAAACTTGCACTGAAACCAGCATCGTCTTTATCAGTACCTGAAGCTTCAATTTTCTCAGTATCGTCTGTGAGTTCACCATCATAGAGTGGATTCTGCTCATGAGGGATAGCTTCGATGAGGTCTGAAGAAAGCTTCTTATTAGCTGCTAGCGTGGCATACGAGTAGAACCTAAGTTTCGATATATCTGGAGAATCGAACATAGACTTCCTTATTAAATTAAAATGTTACACGTCATATAAATCTAGTGTAGTAAAGGAATCATCATGTATAAGATAGAAAAAATCATACTGGATGGTTACAAGAGACTTAAGCTGGGGCAAATTGGTCATATTGAAATTGATTTCAATGCCCGTGATCAAATCATTATTGGCACAAACGGCTGTGGTAAGTCATCCATCTTCCATGAGTTATCTGCTCTTCCAGCAGATAAAGCCCAGTTCGAGAAGACTGGTAAGAAAGAAATTCATATCCGTAAGGATGGGAAAAGCATTATAGCTACCAGTGTATTCAATCCAAAACCATTCCATTCTTTTATGGTGGATGGTGTAGAAATGAATGAATCTGGTTTGATAACTATTCAGGCAGAGCTAGCAGAACGCTACACTGGTGTTACACAAGAAATACAAGATCTGTTGATTGGTAAGATCCTCTTCACTTCCATGAAGGGTGATGTTCGTCGCCAATGGTTTACTCGACTCTCCGATGCTAACATTGAATATCTCATTGGTGTTTATGTTCGTTTCAAAGATGAGTTGAGTGTTATTAGTGGTGGTCTGAAACTAGCTAAGCGAAAGTTAGTTGCAGAAACTAGTAAGGCAATCAAAGATGATGAACTCAATGCCATTCGTAAGGATGTAGAAGGTCTTTATCATCTGATCGAATATCTGGCAGAGCGCCGTATTCCATTAGATAATCATCTTGATGATTTGAAATCAGATCGTAAACGTTTACTGGAGTATATTGATAATCTGTCTGAGAGTGTTGCAAAAGCTTTCAGATTTATCGGTAAGTCAGATTTCAATCCAGAAACTATTCAAGATGAACTCAGTGCAGTTAATTCTGACATCCGAGTGTTTAAGATTAGAGAGTCTGAATTCTTTAATCAACATAAAGAACAGTCTGAGGTATTCGAAATATTGGAGAAGACCAAACTAGAGAGTGTTGCAAAGCTCTCCAGTGATATTGAATTTGGTCGTTCTGCAATTAGTAAACTGAAAGAGAATAAAACTTTCAGTAAGGATGTTCATTATAATCCTGAAGAAGCCATTAAGACCATCGGTGCTATATTTGCAGATGTCCAAGAAATAACTACGAATATAGAAGCAAATCCGAACAAGAGTATATTCAATCGTGCTCAGTTAGAGATCCTCATGATGAAGACTGCTAACTCGGATAATGCACTTAAAGACTTGTATGGAAAACGTGATAAGTTACAGGTCCTGTATGATCATCGGAAAGATCATGCAGATGAAGGAACCTTGACCTGTCCTAAATGTGATCATACTTGGTATCGTGGATTAACTGCTGAGAATATTGCCAACATTGAAAACGCAATGAAAGAGTTGCTAATCAAGATCGAGCAATCCGAAGCTGCACATAAACTACTACTCGAAGAGAGAGAACGTTTCAAAGTCTATTCGGACTACATGAAAAGTTTCCGTAGTATTGTTTCACACACCGGTATCATTGGTGATTTCTGGAACAAGATTACTGAGGACGATCACTTCGATCAATCTCCAAGAGCTATCGGTACTCTTTTGGTTAGTTATAAAGACGACCTTAGTATTGATATTGAGATCCGAAAAAATGAAGCTGAGGTCATTGAGAAACTTAAACTCCTTGAGCTAGCTACTGAGAATAAGGATAAAGATTACGAAACAGTGAAGAGTAGTTTGGAAGTTCTGAATAACAAGATTCATGAGAACAATGTTAGCCTGACTCTTACTTATAACAAACAAGAAGAGATGACTAAATTTAACAATGCAGTCATTTTACTTGAAAGTCGTAAGAAGGCCATAGAAGAGGCCATCAACGATCTGAATACCAACACTGCTAACGTCTTCGAGAATCAGCGTAGAGAGGCGTTTAACGCCATTCTAAGGGATCTACAAAGTATCCTTGCATCCAAAGAGCGAGTTCTCCACGAATCTGTCAATCAAATCAACATGATTAAGGATTTGGAGAATGAAATTGGTGAACTGACAGAGAAAGAAAAAGCTCTGAAGGTGGGATTGAAGGTGCTATCACCTACTGAAGGTTTGATTGCTAAAGGTCTTTATGGTTTCATGCAAGTCTTCATTCGTAACATGAATGCAGTCATTGCTAAGATCTGGAGTTATCCATTTATCATTAAACCATGTAATACTGGTGAGGAAGGGTCGATTGATCTGACCTATAAGTTCCCAATGGTTGTCAATGGTGTAGAAGGCGATCATAAGGACGTGAGTGAAGGTTCTTCCGCAATGCTGGAAGTGGTCGACATCGCATTCAGAATCTGTGCTTTGAAAGCATTGAAGATGGGTGACTCTCCATTGTTCTTGGATGAGTTTGGTAAGACTATGGATAGCGTGCATCGTAGAGCTACCACTAACTTGATTAACAATCTGATGGAAGAGGATTCGTTTACACAAATGTTCCTAATTAGTCACGACATTAGTCAGTATGGTGCACTCTCCAACTGCGAGATCTGTGTTCTCAATGACATGAATGTTATCTTCCCACCTAATTCTGTCTACAACAAACATGTAGTCATGTATTAATGGAAATCATTGACAGTAGAATAATCGAGTCATTAAGATCGAATCTGTTAGTTCCTTTTTATTTGATCAATAGTTATCTCTATTATCAGATGGATGCTAATGTGATTCATGATAATGACTACGACAAAATCTGTCAAAGGCTTGATAGAGAATGGGATTCAATATCCCATCCTCACAAGTGTTTGATAAACCGTGGTGATTTGTCTATGACTACGTGTCTGGCAAATTACGAAGCATTTCCTGAAATTGTCAAGAGTGCTGCTTTCAGTCTATTAAAGCTTAGCCAAGCTAGAAAAATCAATACCCACTTAATCAGGAGTTTAAAATGGGGATGAAGTATTTTACTGATGGTGTCGATTACCCTAATATCCTGGGTGGCGATATTCTACCAGACGGCACCCTATGGAGTTATGTGTCATCGACATTTCTCAATGGATTCATTAACTATGCTCAACCAATCAAGTGTTATTTGATGAATCGCTACAGGGATTGGAATGAAGAGCGTGAAAACGATGATCTGAAACTACAACACAGACCACCCATGGAAAATAAATGGGTGGATCATGTATTTAAAACCAAAGAAGAGGTTTACCAGTTTGTTCTCAAGAACCCTACTGGTTACATTCATTCAAGACTAGATGTCTTCAATGATGATATTCTAGTTCTCGGTAAAGTAAAAGATACACCGAACAAATATATCTTCTTCTGGTTTGATCGAGATGTCTCTGATTGCTGTATTGGTGTTTTCACCACTGAAGATACAGAAGAAAATGTAGTCAATGAATTCCGTAGCTATGTGCAAGAAATTGGTGCAGAGCTACAACGAGATTATCTCAGAAAAACAGATGGATGCTCAGCGGCTGAACTGCCCCTGGGTATATTTCAAGGTTGGGTTAAATTCTAAGGAGTTAAATATGCCATGTCTTACACCTTTCGCTGATAGCGCGCAAGAGGTATCAACGCAAGCTTCTGCTGATCAAGCTAAGCTTAGCCAACGAATTGCCTTCTTGGAAGCAGCATTGTGCGGTACTCGTAAAGCAATGATTAATGCTAACCGTGAACTCGGTAGATCTATCTTTGCTGGTCTTGACTACGAAGAGATGGGAATCACTGGTCAAGAATATGTTAGGGAAATGGCTGAACACGCTGAGCGTGATTTCCTCAAAAATCCACCTAAGCCAAGAGTAATTGGCGATTGCCGATAGGAGACACCATGCCTTGTTATGATCCACAAGCCGCAGAAGATCGCGCGCAAGCTGCCAAAGACAGTGAACGTGTTCACAAAGAACATGCTGAACTGGTTAAGCGTGTAGCTTTTCTGGAAGCTGCTCTTTGCGGAACCCGCAAAGCTTTGATCTCTGTCAATGAACAACATAATCAACCATCATTTGGTGGTCTTAATTATGAGGAGATGGGGATTAGTCAGGTTGATTATATCTCTGATCACATTGAACACAGTACTCGTGATCAAACGAGAAAACAGAAGTCAGTTGGTTAGCCGGTAATAAAAAGATTTCAACCATATATTATAGTTGGGAGAGCAATAACGCTCTTCCAATTATGCCGTCTTTTAAAGGTATTGAAATGCAAGTTCTCCAGCACGACATTGACTCCCTTCGCAAAATCAACGACATGGGTAGCTTCTTTGATAAATGCTCGATTCCCAAGGATATTCTCGACAAGGCTAACGCAATGGCGGCAGCCGAAGGCTTCAGTCGTCATAAGGCTAGCCATTTGCTCAAGGCTGGTCTCCCCATGGATCAACTCCCCGATGCAGGATTCCGTCCAACCGATCTGAAGAACTTCCAACCTGTTCGTTATTACAACTACTGGAAGATCAACGCCATGTCGGTTGGATTCCTGTACCGTTATGAGTTTGTCAAACGTAATGGTTTTCCTATCATCACGAAGGAAAACATCGACACTTTGGTAAAACTCATGCAAGGACGTAAAGTTCTTGATGTGGGTTCGGGTGCATGTGTCTTTGGTGAAGAACTGAAGAAACATGGAATTGATCTCAAGACACTGGATACAGTAGATTACAAAGGTAAGGAGCCAAATCCAGAAGGTGGCTATAGCTTCATAACCGACTTCTCTCCAGACATTCTGGGGTCTATCGAGAGTCAAGACATCAGTGGATACAATACGTTCCTGATTTCTTGGTGCGATATGGAAGGTGGTGCTTCTACCTCTGTGCTTCGCCGTATGAAACGTGGTGATATCCTGATCACCAACGGTGAAGGTCAAGGTGGTTGTACTGATTCTAATCGGTTCTTCGAAATTCTTTATGAAATGGAGAGAAAGAACAAGATCCTCTCCAAGAGTGACATTGCCGATGAGTTGAACAATAACTCCTATCGTTTCTGTGGCATCCACGATTATTTCAACGTTTACGAACGTAAGTAAGGGTCGATAGAGATGGGTTACTATCCACGATTCTTTCACGTTAGTAAACACGACTTAGGAGACCGTGTTACTCTAGAAGCGAAACTTCCTAGTCTATGCAACTTAGAAAAGGAAGGAGATATTCCTCGTATCTGTGTATCGCCTTTGGTACACCATTGTCTGAGAGCAGTCTCTTCTGGAGTTAATAGCTTCAAGTTGAGTGATGCTTTCGATCATGCCAAGCTCGATACCATTCACGGGGAGAGTCTCCAGGACTATATTGAACGTGTCCCGTACATAAGAGGACAGTCAGTGTACTGCACGGTAGAGCGTCCATTCGTTCCACCGGCAGTAGTTGATTTCAGGAAGAATAAGGAACATTGGTTCTTGAAAGATACTGAATTCAAACGTATAGGTTATATTGATCTTGAGCATCTGTACAAGAACCGAAAGGTAAGAGTTATCAATGAAATAAGCGAAGTCAGTAGTGTAGTGCTCTTGACAATAGCTGATAACACAAAAATAACCTATACTCCCAACTCGATTGAGTATTTCAGCGATAAGAAGATCTCTAAAGGAACAAAATGTCAGAACCGAAGCTTGAACACGCAAACTACATCATCTGCGCTGCTGCACGCTTGAAGATTGGTGAGGACTTCTACATCATCCCATCAGTCCGTCATTTCGATGAATTGTTCCACAAGAACAATGAAGTCTACAAACTTGGTCTGATGATTAAGTACCCCATGCTCAGTACTGGACAGATTCGTGAACTGTTCCTTCGCTCTGAGCAAGGCTTCATTGACCGTTTCAGTCAATTCCATGATCGTACGGCAGCATGGAAGATTGCAGAACCTGCTGGTCAGATTCGCCGACGTGTTGGTGGTGATACATTGAATGGCGGTCATCTCTTCTCGGAGAATCTGTACTAATGACGTATAAGCTATTCATCGATGATCTGCGTGATCCGGTCACCAACGATTGGAAAGTTGCACGCTCTAGTGCCGAGGCTAAAGATATCGTAGTTGAGTTTGGTATTCCGAACGAGATTGCGTTTGACCATGACCTCGGTGGTGAAGATACCAGTATCGTCTTCATTCACTGGTTGATCAATGAGATGCTCGACGAGGAACTTTCTCTACCAGAAGGTTTCAAATTCAGTGTCCATTCGATGAACCCGATTGGAGCATCGGCTATCAAATCTATCATGGATAACGTAGTAAAGGAATTTAGCTAATGGCTTTCTACACTCGTTTCCATAACGATGACCGGAGCTTCAGTAGTCTCTTCGTTTCAGCTATGCAGGCACTTCAAAATGCCGGTATTACTAGTCTGAGACTTAATGTGGAGACTCTGAAGATCAAGATTGAGACTGAGGATGAACTCGTGTTGTTCTCAATGGTTGCTCTCTGGTATGGGAAGTATTATTGCTTCAACTACCATCCTGGTCGCAAAGATGTTGCACTGACACATACGCTCGATAAGTGTGACATGGACAAACAGCTAGACGAGAGTCTGGCATCGTTGCGTCGTCTCTACGAAAGTAAGACGTAAAATAACCTATCTCTAGATAGGCTTCAAATATCCACTTTTAAAGGATTTGTATAAAATGACTAAAGTAGTTCAGCGGAAGGCCAACTGGATTTCTCGTAAAGGCCACACTGCATTGTTGATCATGCGTGACTCTTCCATCTTTGGTAAGAGCTTGATAACCACGCCCAAGATGATGCAAGAGACAGATTTGGAAGTAGGTTACATTGGCTTCACTTCCGGTCTGAGTGAACTCGAACAACTCGGTTTACTCACTCGTGGCGATGTTCGTCGTGAATACGACAACGGTATGGCTCCACGAACCTTCAAGGGTTCTAAGTCCCGACTGAATCGTGCCAACTATGACAGGCTCTGTAAGCATCTGAACTTCTTGTACACGACCTATTCGGTCGAAGACATTGCAGCCCTTGCTACGATTGCCTATCTCAGCCGTCAGGAAGTGTCGCCTGGCACTGTGCGTTGGTTCACCAACGAAGACTACATGAATGCTCTTCGTGAACCTTTGCAAACTCGTAAGTCTCAGCGTTCGTTCCGTGATGCTGGGCTCTTTACGACTTACGACGAGAAGACCAAGCGCTTCTCAGTGAGTGGCCATGATCCGAAGGTACTCAATACCTTGGCAGAGATTGACAATCTCATTGAAAAACACAAACCTTGGAACACTGCCAAGTAAAAAATGGAAAGAGGCTTAGTCCTCTTTTCTTTCTCTCGATCCACATTCAAAGGAAAACAAATGTCCATCACAGTCAATAGTGATATTGAGATCTCTCTGGCCGAGAGAGGTTATGAAATCATCCAAGAACAAAAAGAAGGCTCTACTTGGAGAGCTATCAAGCGAGTCGACTATGCTGAATCAAACTACAAGGTTGTCGCTACCAACAACGTCGTGGTTCGGGGTGGTTGCTTCATGGAGGAATACATCCTCTCCTTCACCATCGAGAATTTCCTGCGAGAAGTGGAAGTCCGTTGCACCTATCTGAAAGCCGAACACCTACTCACTGTGGTGGATAATATCCTTTACCATATCAGCAAGTACGTGACCGCCATTTCTGACATTCCTGAGGATGCACAATGATCACTCAGTTCTACACACCTTTGCGTGTATCTAACCAACATTGCAAGTTCAATGTTAACGAGTATGTATATAACCTGCGTACGAAACGTTACCATGAGATCCTTGCCCTGCTGTCACCTGGATTGATTCGACAATTCAAGAATCAACAAGGCCACGGAAAGGTTCTTGTCTTGAACAACGGTGTTAACATTGTCAATGAAGATCCTGTCGGTTTCTGGGGACAAGTACTGACAGTGGATGTTTCAACAGATGCAGCCAAAGATTGGATCATCTCCGAGAATACCACTGCTGGATTCAAGAATGTTCAACGTGTTGGTCTCATTGACTATGACGCAATCATCAAAGACAAGTTCATCGAACGCACTGGACTCACCTACAAAGCTGACAAACCCGGTTATCATACCAGTATAGAGAAGGATTACGTCTTCAATTCATTGCGACAACAAATGGCCATGCGGGGTGATCCTGAACAACGTGTTCATCTACTCCTACACTGCACTGACGTAAAAGTTTATGCAGGATCGAGTATCTTCACCGATTGCTTGAAGGCTGTGGAGAAATCCATGGAACTACATCTCAAGGAATTGATGATGATCGAAGCTGAATGTTTGGTCTTCCCTGTGAAGGTCTAACGACATAAAAGGAGTAGCCCTAGGGCTACTCCTGATTATGCTTTCTTTTTTTATCTGTACTTACTAGCTTGGTCTAATGTCCATTGGAGTCGAAGACTCTTGTTCATACCAAATCTAATAATCTCTCTACCTTTGATACCTTTTTCACCAGCAATGTAATTCACTGTAAAACGATCTCGTTGTAGTCGATATATCAATTTCGTATCCTTGATATAAGTGAGAATAACGTCACTATAAACAAGTGCCTCATCTCTCTTATCATCATGACACAATCTTGGACTGGTAACATCTGATGTTAGTTCCTCAGTAACGTATTTATTGGTCACTGTATCGAACCAATAGAAGTAATAGGCATTATCAGCGAAATAGACTAGAACAGCGTTCATGTTTCTATCGAATGAACCAACTACTTCCTTGAAGTTCTTTCCTGAAAGGACAGGGAACTTATCTTCAGTATCCATAATCTTCGCATAAATGGTCATTCCTTCTATAAAGAACATCCATTGCTTTTGATTAATGCCACCAGAGGTTTCACGCAGAGCTATACCACCGCGTTCATAATCTCGAACGAATTCAGGATCATGTTCGTCAGGACGGAGTAGCTCTGCCGCTACTACCTTAGATGAAAACAGGTTATCTGTAAACATCTATTTTAAGGGCCAGCAGGTGGGGTATAACGACCCCAACTGATCTTACCAGTATAAGTGAACTCTTCAGTGTAGTCTTTCTCAAGTGGAGGCTCAAACTGAGTCTTCACATCAAGAGTACCACCAGAGCTACCTTGACTGTGGTGTGGTGTAACAACAATCACACCAATTCTACTATCAGAGGTATAGCTTGTATCTGGAATAGTCCAAGTACATTCACGTTCACGAGAACCGTTAACGTAAATAGCCATACTCTTACCGTACACGGTAGTATTGTTACCACCCGGTCTCATGGTAGGTGGTGTATAGACATCACCTAAGACGGAAGTAGCCCCACCAAACCAGCAATGTGACCAACCACTACTAGTACCAGTAGGTAAACCTAGTGTCATGATACTGTACATGAAACCATGGTTTCTAACATCGCTAAAACGAGTAGTAGCCTTGCGGTTAATACCTTTATAGACGAACTGTTTAACATCATCGGTCAAGTCCAGATACATGTATAGTGTATAGATAACATCCAACACTTCATCTGAGAGGACAGTAATGGAGAGTGGATCACCATTTTCATCTTTAATAAGAGCACGGCTCCACAGACCATTGACAGTCTGCCCAGCGATTGTCTCTTTCCAACCAATACCGACTTCTGAGTGAGTACCTGCGGCAGCACCCTTTGCGAAGCGATAGGTTCTTCTTACGGCTGAACGAGGGGGTGGCCCAGGTTCATAGAAAGTAGTCCAAGTAAGAGTTGAATTAGTTTCGGCAGTTTGTGTTACCAGAGCAGTATCACCGTCGACTGCTGGTCTATTACCAGAGCCTACTCGACACCAATCTGCAATACTACCTACACCAATACGGTCAAGACCAGCATTGGTGATGTTGTTATTCATCTCAGCTAACTTGACTTCTCCTCGTGCACCACCTGATGCAACGAATTCAAATCGACCTGCAAATCCAATTTTCATTATGGTATTCTCACTGTTTTAACTTTGACTTCCACAAGTTCAAACTTGCTTCGCATAAGTTCTGGTTCATAGTTTCTATATACGATGTAATCAACAACCTTACGATGTGTAACTCTCAGGAATTCGAAGTCTGCCTTAGCGTAATCATCCATCGTAGTAGTACGATATCCAATCACACGACGGACACGAGCGTTGATGAACTCGAAGTCTGTCTTCATGTAGTCTTCAGTTCTATAGGTAAGGTAACCGATTACACGACGCACAGTAGCAGACAACAGTTCGAAGTCTGTCTTCATGTAGTCGGTATTCTTGATGTACTTAGCGAAGTTGTTATACCTCACACTTACCAACGAAGCCTTAGCAGTCATCAAGTTCTGATACACCACAGGGTACAGAACAGAAGTGATGATAGTAGGAACAAGTTCAACCTTGAATTTCCACTTGATGTATTTTAAATGGTGTTTAAAGAAGATAGACTGATGATCCTGACCGACATGTTGCATGTCAATAGTAATCTTCTTAGTCTCTCTATCAAACTTCAAATGGTTTTCACTATTGTACTCTCCAAACATAATGTTGAAAGTACTGAAACCATCTTCAGCAACCTTGTACTGATCATCGCCTGCTACAGATTCACCGATTTCTCTAGCGATCTCATCGTATATATCATCATCAAGTTTAATGACGATTTCACGACGTTGCAGATCATTCACAGCAGTAGCTACAAAAGACTTAGCACCATACATCCCTTCGGAGTACTTAGCCTCTTTACTGAAGGCAAGATCTATCACACCAAAGATCGTTACATCTTTCTCCGTATTAGCTACAGATCTATCGATATTGTAATCTTGGTATGTTGGATAGCGTTCACCAGCAATGTACTTATCAATCGAGATAACCTCACGGATACCCTTGAAACGCCAGTTCTTAAGAATAGCCACATTGTTAAACAATGCATTGTATTGAACCTTTTCATATCCAGCGAGAATATAATCAGATTCAAGACGACCTACCTCAATAATGTCGATCTCAATGTTATCTGGAGCCGATACATTAGCTTTCTCTAATTCACGCCTGCCATCACCTTCAATGATTCTATATTCCTGTTTGTATTGGTTAACAAAACGTTTAGGAATCTCTACTAACTCAGTATAAGGCAGAGTAGTCGTGGGTTGACCCCAGTACTTCTTTCTACTAGAATTAGTGATGTAGTTCACATAAAGAGAATTGAACAGATCTCTATTGAGTCGCAAACCTTCTTCAATCTCTACCACAAACTCTTCACTATGATTTTGTGGGTTCTTTACTCTAACTGTTAACTTACCCTTACTAGAGTTGAGACGTTCGCTTACATTGTCCAATGCATTGGCTCTATTAAAGCCTAAACGCATGTACTGTAAGAAAGCATCAAACTTAGTGTCACCTACGCTGTTGTTTCCAGAAGCGTATGGGTTATTGAAGGTAAGGTTATCATAAGGAATGGGTCTAGTAACCTTAGTAACATCTATAAACGGATCTAAGAAGATGTTATAGTTTACAGACTTAGTTAAATCCAATTGTTCTTGGAAAACAGTAGTCGCTTTGTCGTTCTCAATAGAGATACCTAAGATACCATTGTAGAACTGATCTCTTGGCATGTTATCTACATGGGTTGGATAATCAACCTTAGTAGTACCATCGTTGTTCAGTTTAACAACAGACATACCTAATGTACCATTCACGTAACCAGGTCTACGTGGGTTGTCTCTAAAGTTCTCGATCAGTGTATTAACACCAAGATCTTCATCGGGTTCAATGTCAATTGCATTAGGACCCAATCTAGCTTTACCAACAATAACCGTACTGAGCAGTCCAGCACCTTCTTGTGGTGTTTCATTATTGAACCAGTTCTCAGGCGGAGCTGGATAATGGATACTAGGAATAACTTTAGGACTATTCTTTTCTTTGAGTGTAATGTAATTATAGTCTTCGAAGATTGCTGAACGCAGATCAATGTGGAAGGTATAACCGGTACTGAAGATTTCAATCTTGGTTATTTGTTCCTTCTTCTCGAAGTCCAGTATAGCTTGCTCAGATGCGCCTTCAGTGGGTTTATTGAATGCCCTAAAGCATACCAAATAGTCACCCTTCTTCATCTGGAATTCAAACTCGTCAGCTACTCCTTGAACACCACCAAATTCAGCTAAGAGTTCATCATGACTCTTTACATATCTCAACTCAAGAGCACCATTGATACTAGGTTTAGTCTTAGCACCACGTACCACTAAAAGAGTATCGTAATATGGATCAGTAGTTTCGTAGTCGTAAACACCAGATCTGAAACCTTGATACAGAGTACCGAAATTCCATGTTTGATTGATGCTTAAAACTTCTGGTAAATTAACCAATCTGACACCAGTACGAGTACTGTGATCAGTTGACAATGTGTTACCAACCAACTTAGTGAAACCTTCGTAGATAACTGGGTTGAAATCCTTAAGTTCAGGATTCTCTGCCAGTCTCTTGGCATTTCTGTATTTAACACGTTGAGTGTAAACATTGAAAGAGAAATCAATCTCATCAATGCTACAAATGTTACTACCAGTGTTGACTAAGTTATCACCACAATCAGAGAAGACAATATCAAAACGTTTCATAACGTTGATCTTAGGATCAGGTTTGATTTCGTTATTGTCGACTTGACCAGCCATGAAACCCTTCATGTAAAGTTGAAGGTTCTCAGCGGTAATATACTTACGAACAGCTATCTGAGCTAGGACATCTTCCTTCGAAGCAATGGGAAGATTCTCCAATAGGTCAAATCCTACATGTTCTTTTTTGTCTTTATGGGGATTATTGAAATCACCCAAATGACTGATTACATCAGCAAAGTTTTCATCAGTGATAGATGCCAATTGTAACTGTTTCCACTCCATCAGTAAGTTGTCGCCATGCATGGTAAGTTTACCAATGTAGGTCATTGCAGTGATAAGGTTGGTAGCCATAAAGACACCACCTCTACCTGCTGCATTATTAGACAACTTATAAATAGTGAACTTAGTTCTCTTAGCTTGTAGATCTGGGAAAACCGTCAGATCAAATGTTTGCTCTAACTTAACAGCCACGTCATGGCTATCAATAAAGAATCTAGTTCCATTAGGAGCATCGGCTAAGTATTCTTTAGTAGGATTACCCACCAATCCGTATTCAGTACCTATACCTGTTTTGGTTTTATCCAACAGGAAACTATAGAGTTCTGATTTAAAGAACGAGATGGTCTGGATAGTGATATAAGCTTCATCGGTGAGATTAACTCTTTCACTATTAGCAATCGCTATACCTTCTTGCTGTGTACTCGGTCTATAGTTCTTTATGAAACCTAGATCGAATATCTCTTTTCTAAAAGAGTGTTTATAATCAGAGAGGAATTTATTCAATGCCTCATCTGAATTATTGATGTTAGTCTCCAACATCGAGGTGATTTCTTGATCAACTCTCGTAATGAGTTCTTTGACTAAATCTAACTTCTTCCAGACGACAGCATTTCTGATAGATTCTAATAAGTAAACTACATATTCAAACCCATAGATCTCGGCGACACTATGTTTGTGAAACGTTGGTTTGAATGTCTCTGGTTTCTTATTGATGTCAATGTAGCTTTTACTAACATAGTCATCGTGTTCTACTTTTAAAAGATTCTCAATAGACTGATTGTTCTTAAAATTATCACCACCTAAACATTGGTAATTAATTCTAACGTTCTTACTAACCTGTCTGTTGATAATCAAGATAATACCATTAACAGGTTGACCAGTCAATGAAGTTTTATCTACCAATACCTCAGCAGTAACGAAGTCTTTATTTCTAATTAGAGGTCGATTGTTGAATTCGTCAAAGAGCGTGACACTGTCACCAAAGAAAGCACCATAGTAAGGTGCAATAGCTCTGAAGCGCATGTCCTTTAGAACATGGCTTTCTCCTCTAATCAAGTTATCTGGATTTCGTCCTGTGAGGTCAAGAGGGTAACGTAACAAATATTCCATTACTTCAAGACCTTTTTCATATCTAATATTGATCCATATAATCGTTGTTATCTACTAAATCAAGCAGGTTCGAGTTCGTCAGTATGTACGACAGTAACTTCATTACTAGTAATGATATCAGAATTAATCTGATACGAAGCTTCAGCGTAGAAGACACGATCACTAGGTATTACGGCGGCATTGCCAAAGTTCTGATGAATCTCAATAGAGAATTCACCCTTCTCATCTGTAACTACATTCTTAGTCTCAATAATAGAAGCTAAAGGACTATCTATTTTTCTATACAGTTTGATAGTCAAACTGACATTCTTCAAGAAATCAGTACCTTTGACAGTGAGTATAGATTTATCATTACCTACAACTTCTGTCTTATCCGTGGCTAACGTTATCTCAGGATTACCCGGAACCAAGTGTCGAATAGTTAAGGTGTTACTAGCCGCTACTAAAATATCCGGGTTTTCCTTATACGCTACTTCAAAATAGAAGTCACGGTTTGAAGGTGCTGAACTGTTACTAGTTTTATCAATGTGGGTCACGATGTCCAAATAACCTTTGTCATCGGTTCTCATCGTGAGAGTTCCCACTAACTCGAAACCTTCAGTCATTTCTAAACCTTTCTTCTATTAGAGAACGTCAATTTTGATTTCTTGTACATAATTCATAGTACCTACTACTTTACCTTGATAAGATCCAACAAATGTCAATCTTCTCACAGCGGTAATAAAAGGTACTTCCTTGTATAGACCTCTAATAGCAAAATCATCCATGACACCTGGCTGGATACTAATCACGGCACCAGTCACATCGTATTTACTATTAGCTTCAGTAAGTTTTCTAACCAACTGTTTAGCACTACTGCTAATGTATTCAAACTCTTCAGTCTGCATTTCCCATGAAACACCAGCGTGAATGACATCACCGATATCGCTCTTAACCACACCAGTTCTTAAAGCAGCAGTAGGTACAGGAATCTTTGTACTATCGCCAACTGGTAGAGTCATGTAAGCGTCTAAACAATATGGCTCATTATTCTCACAACCAGTCCATGTAGCGAAATAGTATTTAGCAACAGGTGGTGGAGGATCTGTAACAGGTGGGGGTGGAGTTGGTACTTGGTAGTCAACTACACGTCTATAGATTTTAATGGTAACTTCTTGACTAGGTCTGAAGTCTTCCAGATAACTAGTAAGGGTAGCAAAGTCAGCTTCGTTAGTGACCAGGTTTCTATCAGTTTCGTAAATAGCATTAGGCACCTTCTCTGGAGGAGCCACTACCATGCACTCATCGATCAGATTCCATTCGTCCTTGTTAGTATTACAAGGACCACATGGAGAGAAGATAGCTTGCATTCTGCGTTTAGTATTGGCTTCAGATTCCTGAAGGTCAATATCTCTTACGTTCTTCTCACCTGTTTGGAAACGCTTCATGTAAAGCATGAGATTCTCAAACGTGATGTAAGATCTTGCAGGGATATTACAAACAATCTCTTCTCTAGTTGCGACTGGTAAGTTTTCAACATTACCCAGCTTCAATCTAGATTTATGATCTCTGTGTGGATTAGTCTTATCTTTAAGGTGATCTTCTAAATCAACCAAGAAATCCAAGTTGAGACTATTTAAGAGTGCCTTCCATTCAATGAATAATTCATTGAGGCTATTGACACGAAGTCTACCAATAAATGTAGAGTTATCATTCAAAGCTGTCGCTAAGAACATACCACCAACCTCGGTCACCTTACCAGACATCTTCTTTAAACTCCATCGAGTATCTTTTCTATTGATATCTGGATAGATAGCAGCATTCATCTGAACACTATCGAGACTGTTAGCGGCGTATGAATTCAGTATGAAAACTGATCCAACCACCACTCCCGATAAAGCGGTCAAGGTAGGCAAGATATACGTACCATGAGACTTACCAAGGTTAGTAAGTTTGGTAGATACGGCTGAACTATAGAGTTCATCTCTTAGAGCCAGTAAACCAGTGATGGAGAGATAACCTTCGTTAACCTTATCGAAGTACTCATCATTGAAAATAGCTTTAGCTTCTTCAACTGTAATCAAACCTTGATTTTTAATCAGACCTAGACCATAGGTAATTTTATTGAAAGCAGCTTTGAAGTTGATCAAGAGACTGTCGAAAGTATCATCAGCTTTGATAATTGCATCTAGTGATAATTGATTCAAGAAGTCATTGATATACTCAATGACAGTTATCACCATTTCAACTTTCTTCCAAATCACTGCCATCCTCAGTCTCTCTAACAAGAAGACTAAGTAATCCATTCCATAAATGTCACCGAAGTCATGTTTATGGAAAGTAGGTTTGAAAGTAGTTGGTAACTTCTCAATGTCATTAAACACTGGGTTATCATTATCAGGTCTCTTGAGCTTTAAGATAGCTTCTAAGCCAGCATTGTTTCTCTCATAATCGCCACCTAAGTTTTGATAGGTAATGGAGATATTGTTACTAACTTCTCTGTTGAGAATAAGAACCACGCTATTGATAGATTTACCAAAAGACATCGTCTCGTTTTGTAACAGACCAGCAGCACAGAAGTCTACACCGTAGTTCAAACGGCGTTTATTTATCTTATCAAAGAGTACTAATGAATCAGAGAAGAAAGCACCATAGATAGGCACTACCGCTCTGATTCTATTCTTACTCAGTATGTGTTCTTCGTTTCTTACTAGATTATCAGGATTAGTACCTGATGGATCTAGCAGATACCTTTTAAGTCTATCATGCATTAAGAATCCTCAGTACTGGTAAGTATTTGTTATGCTGCAATAGTTGGTGTTGGAGTAGTAGGTACTTCCTCACCAGTATCATTACTGCAATCTTTACTGTTCTCTTCCATCTGACGTGTGGTAGTACCACCAAGACCATCAGCATAGATACCAATTTTGGCGTTACCTTGACAGAACCAACCATACAGAGTATCGAAGGGGTCAACGGTAGGCAGGTTACTAGGTGCCTCTGTAGAATCTACAGGAGTATTAGGAGTACAGCAAGTACCACATGGTCCACACGGAGCAAAGACTAACTTAATGTTTCTAATGACATTAGACTCACAGTTTTCTTCATCCATATCAGCCACAGTCTTGATACAGTTCATGTATGAATTCATGAAGTGCAGCAATGAATCGAATGTGACCATCTTACGAACAGGTTTACGAGCAGCAATATCTGCTCTAGTGACTGGCGGTAAGTTTTCAACATTACCCAAGTCAACTTGTTCTTTGGTTACCTTGTGTGGATTGTTTTTATCATCCATGTGTTTGGAGAGTTTCTCCAAAACAATCTCGATGTCGTATTCAGTTAACTGTTTTCTCCAGACAATACTAGGAGTAGATGTCTCCACCATACGAAGGACACCAATGTAAGTCTCACTCGTATTGAGATTAACACCTAATAAGACACCACCACGATTATCAGCATTGTTAATAATCTTAGTGATACTCCATCTGTCTGATGTTGTAATGAGTTCTGGATAAACTGCTGAGTCGAAAACAATAGCACTTGAGAGACTATAGTTATCGTAAGCATCAATGATCACAGTAGCACCATTAGACATGGTCTCTAAGGTAGTCAGTAATGGAAAAGCAATGACACCATAATGGACACCCAAATTGGTTTGCTTCTTAGTTACTAAACGGTTATAGATTTCTTCTTTAAGTGCTGTAATACCCTTGAGAGTAACGTACTTATCTTCACCACTGAAAACATAATCAGCGTCTGCTATGAGACGCATATCTTCAACCGTAGCGACTGTCAGATTAGCAACTTTGTCGAGTTTAAGTTTAACTTTGTCAAACTGTTTAATAAACTCTGTTACGATTGGAAGATATTTATCCTTTACTCGTTCATCCATCAGGTTAGATAGATTCTCAAGATAAAGATCAATGGTTTCAATGAGCTTAGTAGTTATGTCGAAATCAGATAACAATATAGAGTTTCTGATTCTCTCTAGACCATACATGACATACTCGAAACCAACTTGATCACCAACATCAAGGTGAGCATCACTTGGCACGAATAGAGTCTGACTGTTGTAGATTTCCCACAGTAAAGAAGAGCTATCTTTATCCTTGAGTTTCTTTTCCAAGAATTCCTTAAGGACTTCATCCTTCACGTTATAGAGTTCACCAACTGCTTGGTACGTAATTTCGATATTATCACTAACATTTGGATTAGTGATAACAATCATACCAGCAATGTCTTTACCATAGAACTGACTGAGACTGTGATAATGTTCAGTGATAATGTAATCCTGAATAACATTAAGATCTCTACCCAATTCTTTATCCACAATCAATAAAGAGTCAGAGAAGAAAATACCTTTAAGGGGAGATACTGTTCTAACGTTCTGCTCAGCTAAAGTGTGTGGTTCATCTTTAATTCTATTACTTGATAAATTTCCAGTTTTATCAAGAGGCAATTCGAAAATTTCATCCATTTGAACCTCGTTTTTAGGGGTCTATGTTTAGCTAATCATAAGTATTGACAGCATAAAAGACCGGGAGACCCCGGCCTTTTATGACGTTTACATCAATTAACCACCACCCTCAGGGGTAGGTTGTACCTTATATACACAAGGCCACATCTCGCTGTAAGACTCGACGTTATCCGATTCACGTACTGTCTTGATTCTAGCCTTATAGGTCATTCCATTACCCAAGCCTGCGAACATAGCTGTAGTAACGTAAACATAGTAAAGCTTAATCCAGTTAGCACCTGTTGCAGATGTTACCGATCTACCGATCTTATCTCTAGCCAATACAATTCTTCCTTGGTCATCTAAGATTTCCAAGTAATGAGTAATGTACACGCCAGCCGCACTACCGGTAGTTACAGACTTAATTCTCTTCTCAACAAACATTCTCTCGAAGTAAGTAAGACCCATCACATTGTAACTGTTAGAGTCATAGATCTTCGTCAAAGTAAGTTGTTGCGAAGTAGGAACAACCGTAGTAGGTTGCGTTCTATCATTATCCGGGTCAAGAGCCAGGAACACATTGTAGTTACCAGAAGAAGGTGGAGGAGGAGCTGATGTCACCGGTGGTGTACCGCCGCCACGTCTAACCTGCTTACTGATTTCATTGGAGGTAGCAGAACTACTAGATCCATTTACAGATACTGACAATTGTGCAGTAGCTGTTGTATTAACCACAATCTGAACCATGTTACTGGTAGCTCCAGCGATATTGAAGATATCCTCTGTTACTGAGTATTCATGGCTGAACTGTCCGTTACCATTAGAATCGGTTACGCACTGTTGGCTAACCAACGTTTGTTTACCATTTCTATTAATAGTAGCGTACGAGCTGAGTGTAACTGTATAAGACTCATATGGTCTCATATTGATCAGCTTGACGTTAATAGTTTCTTTATCACCAACGTTAGCCAGTGAAGTATTAGAGAATATGCTAACACCAGAATCAATAGGCGGAGGAGTTGGTGTCTCACCTGGAGGCGGTGCCTCAGTAGGTGGAGGTGGTGGCGGAGGAGTCGGAGCCACGTAACCGCATTCTGGATCATTGATAGCGCTAATGACTTCAAACGATCCACCCTTACCATCTGCATGTCTAGTAATCCTGTTAGGACCATTACAGAATTCAGTAATGACTGTACCTTCCACAGACAGAGGCACATATCCACACTTAGGATCATTCACACTGGTAGTTACTTCATAGTTACCATTTAAACCATCAGCATATTTACTAATAGTGTTATAGCCATCGCAACGAGTTGAGATAAGAGTACCTAACTCAGGAGGATTCCATCCACACTTAAGACTCTTTTCTTCTTTAAGTGAATCGAATGTTGCGCCACGACCATCAGAGACTTTAGCCATGAGGTTATAACCCTCACAGAAAGTACTAATCTCTGTACCTTGTTTAGGTTGATCGAAGTAATCACAATCATCCGAATTAGATTCCATAACAGAATCGGTGAATCCACAAGCACCATCAGTCCAACGACCAATCTTCTCACTACCATCGCAGTAAGTCTTTATTAACTGTCCCTTAGGAGGACAGACAGGTGCAGGCACTTTATCACATGGGGTGTAGATAATGTTAGCTTTATCAAAGAGATCAGCCTTCAAGTCTACTTCACCATCTTCATTCGGATTGGCTTTAAGGTTGAGCAAATGCGCAGCCATGAAGTATTGAAGTGTATCCATAGTCATGTAACTCTTGACAGACTCTTGTGCAAGAATCTGAGCTTCAGTAACTACTGGATAATTTTCAACATCACCCAATTCGATTTGTTCCTTAGTCAACTCATGAGGATTCTTCGTGTCACTGATGTGATCCTTAACACGTTGTGCAATGTCAGCTAAGTTACCGTCAGTATAGAACTTATACCAACGCATACGTCTGAAACATTCATCCCCATTCATGATACCGATATAAGCTTCTAACTTTGCAGTATTGAAGCCTAACCAGATACCACCTTTGTCTTTAGGATTATTGGCAATTCTAACAATAGTGAATTGATCACTAGGAGGATAGTTCTTAGGATAAACTACCTGTTCGTAGATAACATTGTTAGCCTTGTTATTTTCCATTGAATCCAAAACAATCGTTGCACCATTAACTGTAGCAATGATATTTGCTTTGGTAGGTTCACCAATAACACCTTTTTCTAAACCTAAGTTAGTACTCTTACTTGAGACAATAGAGTCCTTAACTAAATCAGAGAAGATTCTAAGTCTATCTTTGTTGATATACTTGTCTTCATTGAACATGGCTTGACTCACTGAGATATCAGCAGCCTTTTCCATTTCTGTTTTAGTTGCCAGATCTAAGTTCACTACCAGATCTAAGCCCAGATACTTCTTATTAATCTCACCAAGTACTTTACTGGTATTTGCTTCAACAATAGCTTTACTCAACTGTAGCGCGGTTTCTCTACTAGCATCAAGTTTAGCAATGACTTCCTTGATGATTGATTGAATGATCTCAGAGTTACCAGCCAGGATGCTGTTCTCGATACGTTTCAATCCTTGCTCGAAATACTCACCACCAAAGATATCTCTTAGTAAGTGGTAATGGAAACTAGGAGCAAACTTCTTTGGAATATCATCTACTTCATCCCATGTAGCTGGGTTGATGAAGTCTTGTTCTCTTTCTTTAATCCATTCGACCAACAGTCTAGCGTTTCGTGAGAATGGTCCACCGAAAGCTCTATAGCTGATCTTTAAGGCTGTACTGACATTTGGATTCTTAATGATGGCGATATTCCAAACTGCTTTACCTGCTTCTTGGGAAGCTTCTTGGTAAAGGTCAGAGAAGTAATAATCGTCTTTAGGAATAATGTCATTGGTATTCGCATCTCTTAGTTCAAAGTCTTGTTCGAAGAAAGCACCATACTCTGGGATGACCAGTCTATTACTACCCGTAACTGTTACAAGATTTTCATCCTGAATAAAGTTATCGGGTAGTAGACCAGTAACATCCTTCTTTAAGAAAATGATTCTTGCCATCTTTTCTTTCAGTTAGAAATTAAAGGTTACTACCCGTCACTAATTAACCCCCACCCTCATAAACAGGAGTGGAGAAGCAGTAAGCATTGTAGTTAGCACTACGAGTTACTTCACCGGAGTTAACGTTGGTTGCAACGATTCTCACAATGTAGTTCATACCTGCTGCCAGAACATTACCAGGAATACCAGTATAGGCTTGGCATTCAAACCAACCGTTATTGACTTCATTGGTATTCACGTTCGAAGGATTAGATCTCGCCAGTACGATAGTACCAGAAGCATCCAAGACTTCAATCTGAATAATAACACGGCTCTTTGGAAGCACAGTGAGTGCCAGAGCATATGTCTTACTAAGGCTATTAGACCAGCCAGTACTGTTGAGAACACCAACACCAACTGAGCCACCACCGTAAGCATTCAAGTCAATACCCATTCTTTGGCTCGTTGGAACCTCAGTATGTGGTGACGATCCATTAGACGCACCAAGGTAAGTACTAAAGACTGCTCTGAAGTTACTAGCTGGAGGCGGTGCCGAAGTAGGGGCAGGCGTAGGTGCTGGAGTACTGTTAGGTGTGAACGTAACAGAGATCTCGTTAGACTTTGTACCAGAGAGTTCAGCCCACATGAACACAGACCCGCTGTATGCAGTAGAACCATCGTAGTAAATATCAACGTAATCAGATCCAGTACCATTAGAACTAGTTGAGATAGTTCTAGTTTGTTTAGCTCTACTACCAAAGCTACTTCCACGTTCCATGATGGTAACTGTGTACGTGCTATTAGGTCTACCACCCGAGAGTGATGTAGTCAAGCGATAAGTGTCACCGCCCTTAGCAATAGACTTGCTAGTAGAGAATGACAGACCAAGGTTTTCACCGTACTGTTTCACTTGCTTGTTAGTTCTGATGTTAGTGCGTGCTTCCACAACCCAAACATCGTAATTACCAGCAGGGACTACGCCAGCAGCGGTAACACCTTTATCTATGGTTGCTCTACCAGAAGCATCAACGTTACCATTGACAGTAGTGGTCTTAGTAGCAATACCATTAAATGCACCAGGCCCTTGCATCCAGAATTCAACGCTGTACGCACTATTAGGTGTAAAGCCAGCTAATTGAACAAAGTTAGCATCCCAAGTATTAACATTAATCACACCAGTGGTGATTGTGTATGATACAGTTGGGTTATTCGAAGGCGGCAGTGTCGGTGGAGGCGTCACTGGTGGCTGCGTTGGAGGCGGAGGAGTAGGTGCAGGAGTTGGACTTACCCAACCGCACTGGCTACTATTGGCCTGAACCACAGCGTTATAAGTACCACCCTTACCATCAGCGTAGCGGCCCATTTGATTGGTGCCATCGCAATAGGTGCTCATCAGAGTACCATTTGGTGGATAGGTTGTGTTAGATGTACAAGCGGAGCTGTTAGGTACTCTATCTTCATAGCTACCACCACTACCGTTTGCCTTAGTTTGAACTTGAGTCGTACCATCGCAATACTGACCCAAGATGGTGCCAGCAGGGGGATGAGTAACACCACCATTGTCTCCGGTATAACCGCAGGCAGGTGAGTTCATTGCAATAAAGTTACTGTATGTACCGCCGTAGCCGTCTGCATACAAACCATGCTGTTCGAAACCAACGCAATATCTGGTAAGGATAGTACCCTTAGCAGCGTGTTGTGGGCTTGAAGGTGGAGGAACGTAACCGCAAGAAGCACTGTTGTTTTCAATGATCTTCTCGTAGGTGCCGCCATAACCGTCAGCATAAATACCCATATTGTCTCTTACCTTACAGTAAGAGGACAGTAAGCTATCCTTAACTGGATACTTACGTTTATCTTCATCAGCCGTAGCACATCCATGAATACGGATGTAGTCCATCAACGCATCTAGAGTAACATACTTACGTACCTTACGCTTAGACAGAACGTCTGACAGGTTAGCTACTTCTAAGTTCTCTACCAAGTCTAAGTCAAGTTGCTGACTAATGACTTCGTGAGGATTATCAATTCTATCAAGGTGAGCATTGAACTTAGAGACAGTAGAAGCTAAATCAATGATGCCTAACGATTCCAGAACAGACTTCAGAACAGATGCAGTGATAACCTTATCTGGATCTTTACCATCCAATGCTTCCGTAATGGTAGCAATACCCTTTTGGTAGAAGGCACCCACACCTAATTGAATGGCACTCACATTGTGAGGATTATCCATTCTGTTCTCGTGGTCAGTGTTAGCCTGTGCAGCAGTCAGGATAGCATCACGGATATCTCTGAGCTTATCACCAATCTGTTTCTCGGTGAGCAGATTGTTAAAGTCAAAGGTATGGTCAGTCGGCCCGAACGTTACAGGTTTACCACTAATCTGATCCCAAGTCAGTTTTCTAGGGTTAAAGACAATGTTGGCTATGGTTTCCAACATTTCTTGTGTATTTAAAGTCCACTGTCCACCAACGGTTCTGTATTGTTGGAGAACAACCTTGGCATCTAAGCTTAAGTCTACAAAAGAAATGCCACCATAAACAGGTTTACCAGTACTCAAACTAGCAGAGACATATTCGAGAGAGAAGTGGTAGTCAATACCTTCTTTTAACTCCAACAGCGTACCGTTGATAGATTTAAATAGTTTGACAGACTCTGCATAGAAAGGTGCAAACTTCGGTATGATGAAGTGGAAGTTCCTGTGATTATCAGGAGTTAGAACGTGTTCTTCGCCAGTGATCAAATTACTAGCTCTAGTGCCAGTTCGATCTTCTGGGTATGTATAATCAGCCATTAACTATACCCCTTGTAGTAAGTCGATTAAAAATAACATATTGTACCTTTGAATAAGAAGGTATATGAAACCTATAGTATTTCGATCTACTGGATAGTAGATTTTTAATTTTTTAAGGATGGTTTAAATGTATTCTTTACAAAAAGCCTATGGTGTTGGTGTTTCACTGGATAGTATTTGGGGGAATGCAGATCTCACCACCCTAGCTGTGAAGCAGATCTATACTCAATACAGAGAAATGTATTTAGTATTAACTAACCCACTCATCAGCGACCCTGTTAACGTAAACTTAGCTGATCTTAAAGATGAGTTCATTAACTACGATGGTACGTTAGTAGACTTGTTCACTGAGATTGGTGATAGAGCATTACCTACTGTCGATAGTATTCCTAAATACAAAACGAAGTGGGCTACCTTTGGAGATGCCTTCTCTCAAGGTTATAAAGTAGATATCAATGAACCTGGTCGTGCACCAGATGGTGCTGGTAGACGTGATAACAAGACGGAAGTCAGTATCACTAGATCAAGACTGAATGCTAAGTACATGTACGATCATTGCTTAGTCTCATTGAATGGTTACTTCTATCCTACAGACTGCGATAATGATAACCTCTATATTCTCAATGGTGGTAAGTCGTTACTCAGATCAAGACGTAATCAGATTGGTATCTTGAGTTTCCAAGATGTTGCTAAGATCGAGCAGTTTCCTGTTACTAAGAATATCATCTCCAAGATGAGCGCTGAAGGTAAGTACGCCAACGAGGTAGTGTTCAGTATCGATCCTAAATACCAGAACAAATCTATCATTCTTAGCTTGGCTGGTCATTTGGTATTCCCTAATGAACATAACTTCAGAAAGATTGGTGACAATGAATGGCTGCTCAGTATGTCTGATCTGCCAATTATTGAAAGGTATTTCGAATCAAGAAACTTTATCGACTACAGTAGCTTGAACTTAACGGTCTTCCCTGACAATCCTGACAAGATTAATGTGGAAGAGTTCTTATCAGATGAGGTACTTGAGAAGTACATTACCCATGAACAGTCTTTCTTTATTGTTGTCGATACACCTAGTCTTATCAGGACTACTGATTACATACGAGGTTCTAAGCTTCCTGGTATGTTCACGTCATACGACGAGCCCAAGAGTCTACTCTTCGTGGGTAGAGGTAGAACAGCAGAATACTGGAAAACCTATGAAGATGGACACTGGGCAGTTAACGTAGTTAACTCCTACATGCCAAATAGAACCTTTGATTCTGTTAATGAGAAGCATCGTGTAATCAATGCTGGTACTGATACACCGCATAGACTCTACTACGATAGTCGAGCCTTCTTCTTAAATCTAGGCGTAGACGTACTAGAAACGCCATAGGCGGCATAAAGAGGAGTACCCTAGGGTACTCCTACTTATGACGTTAAAGTTTAGATTTGATGTACTTCTCTAACTCTGCAATCTTTTTATCCTTTAACTCGCCTTCACGTTGAAGCTGTTGGATAATGAACTTGTCAGAACCAGAGCTAGTAATCTTACTAGCACGGATTGCTTCTAATCTAAGATGGTCTTCGTGGCTAATTAAACTTGGATGATCTAGGAGTACTGCTTTGACTTCTGATTCAATACCCAAAGTATGTGCGGTGATTTCTTTAAATTGCTCAATGATCGATTCTAGGTTCATTGAGTCAGGAATAGCTCCTAACAAGATACCTAAAGCCAAAGAGACATATTTAACACCATTAATACTGGGGGCTTCTTCAATGAAGCTACACGGTACATAGATCCATTCACCTATACCAGCCTGCAAAGATGCAATCTTAACGTTATTCTTTAAATCGTCTTGATAGATCTCAAGGTCGATATTGAAAGGTTCATAGAACTTCTCGAATACGTTATCACCTAATGCCAGATAATCATTAATAGATCGAATACTTCTACAAGTATAAACTGAATTAGGTGTGACTAGCTTATCAAAAGGTGCTTTGAGTTTAAACGTACCAGCGCTATCTACTAGTGGCGTAAACATTTAAACTCCTTTAGTTAGCTGAATAATTACTCTTGAGAGCAACGTAGTATTCAATGTTCTCAAACTTTCTAACCAAGAAGTTCAATCCGTTACGAGAAACCAATCTGGTACTAGATGGCAGAGTTGGATTATTTTCGTAGTTCTCAGCCTTGATGAGTAACTCCGTAACCATGTTAGTCCAATTCTTGGTAGATTCCTTCTGACGGTTAAAGTCTTCATTGGTAGATTCCTCACCAATGTAATCACCGTAGTAATCAGAAATCTTGAACAAGCCTCTACGGTTATCTTCACCACCAATCATGGTAAGAGTCAAACTCTTATAACGATGAGTAGTGATCTCCAGATTCTGTTCAATGTGAGCCTTAGACATCATTCCGTTTAACTTCAAATTAACAAAGTTAACGACTTCACTATGATTAGTAATCGGAGAGTAGATACCTGGGATGGTTCTACGGCTAGGGATAGCGTACTTATCCCAACGTGGTAAGATATAGAAAGCAGTTACGTTAAACAGATCAGGAAGAATAGTCTTCCATTCATTTTCTGAAGAACGAGAGTTAGCTGCAATGTATTCAATGATAGCTTGACGAATCAAACTAGAATCATCACCTGCTCTACCGTAAATAATGGCGTGCCAATAAACGGTCAGAGTATCATTGATGTTGCTTGGATTGATGTAAGTAGTTGACTCTGCACGAAGCATCGTGTCAGGATACTCACCTCTGGCTTCATTGATACGGTCCGCTAATTCAATTGGGTTGATCTTAGCGACTAATTCTTTAAGCTCAGGAGTCGGCATAAAGAATTGATCAATGTTCTCAAACGGAGGAATGATCTTAATAGTGTAAGAATCATACTCAGTCTGGAAAGCTGAATCACTTAACCAAACTTTGATCTCTGTCTCTACGGTACTGTTTCTTAATCTGAAACTTACCCAAGCAGGGAGTCTACGAATAGTGTCATATGTAATAGGGCCGCAACGTGAATCCACAATAACCGTATTAAAGTTATTTTGGAGCATAGTAGCCAAGCCAGAGCTAGTAGTACTACCAGTTACAGCATCACCTAGACTGTACAGCCAACTGCCAATATTAAGGATAATATCCCTAGTCGTTAGATCTAACGCCTTTTCTTCAGAGCCTGACTTCGATGAAAATAATGTGAACTTTACGTTCTGATAAGTTGCATTGAAGTATTCTTTGATGTCACGAGCGTAGGTCCTAGACTTGGAAGATAACTCCCCAAACATTGCTACAGTGTCAGGGCTGTTGTTGACTTGACCATCAACATTATAGAAACCTTTAATCTGATGCATAAAAAAACCTTTTGACTTATTGATGTTTATCTACCTCACTGGTATAATAAACATAAAAAGAAACCTATGGAGAATAAGGAATGATGTCACCTCAAATAATTAGCTCCTTATTTGATCTCGTGAGGGAAGTCTTTAATAGTAACAACAGGAAGCGAAAAACCAAATGGTTAGGTAAGCTAATTATAGCTATTTTGATCCTAACTATCAGTACCTGCTTCGCTGCTATTGGTATATTAACTAAAGAGCTGTACTCTACCCAACAGACGCTGAAAGTAAAGAAAGCCGAAGTTGAGAGATTAAAGGAAGTCGAGCACGAAGTCCTAGTCTTGAGAGAGACCAACCAAATTCTGTCAGACATCTTGCAAAAGAGAATGCCAGATAAGGAAGTGGTCATCAAAAAAGACGGGAAAGTAATATCTAAGATACCAGAATAATCAATTTTTTAGATTTTACACGAATCTAATGTATATTACTCTGGCGGATGAAAAGATGAAAAACGTATCTCTTGATAAAGACAAAATCAGTGGGGACGGTATCGTCCTCTACTGTGATGGAAGCACTAAGCCTAAGAACCCAGGTCACAACGGCTATGGTATCCATGGTTTTGCTTTCAACAACAGTACACCTAAGAAAGGTACAGGTAATCACTTACAGGTACTGACTCAGACAGGGTATGTTGATTCGAAGCAATATAAAGGAATGGAAAATCCTGATCCTGTAGTAGAACCTACATGTTACATAGATGTGATTGGCTCTACTGACATCTTTGGATCAAACAATACCGCAGAACTATTGGCAGCACGTACAGCCATTCAGGTCATCGCAAGATCAAACGTTAAAACTGGTTTGATTAAAACAGATAGTCAATACGTTGAGCGTGGTATTAAGATCTGGTCGGCATCATGGATCTCTAATAACTGGCATAAACGTGATGGTACTCCTGTACCTAATGCTGATATCTGGAAAGATGTACTAGCTGAGATTGCTGAAGCTAACAGAAACGGTCAAACAATTGAAGTGATGTGGGTCAAAGGTCATACAGACTCCATCAAAGATGTTTTCGGTATCTACGGAAACATTATGGCAGATAAGTTAGCTAATATTGGTAGCGAGAAAGCTAAGGTTGGAATTGATGAAATTCTGATCAATGTTACCGATGTAGAAGGTTACTGGAAGAATACTTCCAAACGAAACCCAATGATTTCACACAGAACTTTGTACATTACTGGTGAAAGTCATAATTTGAAAAACGTCTACTTTGTGGGGAACCATGGTAAGGATGATGATTTCATTGGGCGCGCTGATCCAGATGGCTCCCTAGGAGTTGTTTGCGTGGCAGAACCAGATCCTGTATTGGATCTATTAAAAGAGTATGTGCACAAAGAGTCTGGAGATATCAACCGACTAGCGTTTATCAGGACTGATGCACTATTCGCTAACAATAGATCGGAAGATGTGGTCAAGTACGGTATTAGTGCTTTCATTCAGAAGAACCCAGAACGTATTGATCTGAACTCTGCTGATAAGGAGCCTATCCTTCGAGATATCAATCCACCACGATTGGCTCTGAGGACGTTTGATAATCTGAATACTTTGTTCAATCGTCTACAAATGTTCCAAGATGGACGTTTGGGTGTACGAGGAAACTTTGCTATTACAGATATCACTGATCATTTCTACGATACCAGTAAAAAGACGGTCAAGGGTGAAGAGGTAGTTACCAGAACTCTCAAGACTAGCTTTAAGGTTGGCACTCCAAGTACCAAAGTTAAAGTTAAGTACATGGGTATTAAGGAACGACATACCTCAGGAACCTATGAGTCTGAGGAGAGAGAAAAAGAAATTGTTCTCTCTCTTAACATCGATCTACCTGATCGTAATTGCTTAAAGCGTATTGATTCAACTACACCTGAAGTATTCTGCATTACTGAAATGGAGTCCGACAAGTGCTTTAGGTATTACATTGTGATCAAGAATGCCAAAAACGAAATTGGCATTTGGGCAGGTTTCTTTTCAAATCAAGTTTATCTGTTTTGATAGGAATCTTTTTCATTCAATAATCTATTTAACATGAATTCAAATGACTGCGAGTCTATCTTTTAGAGGACTGGCTTGTAAGACACTAAATAGGTTTCTTCCCGACAACGTGAAGAGACTTATTTTCATATCCAGTATAACAGGATACTTACGAGACATCCAAACACCGGAATCAGCCTTAGCTGAAAGACTTAACAACTTAATGAACATGGGCAATAGGAGTAACTCTCTACTTTTCCCAATCATGTTCAATTCTAAGATCTGGTGTGATTTTGATCCAGATAGGGAACTCAAGCTCAAAGGTCTAGTGTACGCTGACATTATTAAATTCAAAGAAGGTAAGACTTCAATGAAAGACTTGAGAATCCTCAGCAATGCCTTCATCGAGAATTCACCACACTTCTTAAGATATGGCAGCAAGAAAGAAATGCGTAATGACCTTATGCATTTGTTTAAAAACATTAAAGGGTTACAACCAGCTTAATGCTACATAAGGAGAGTACCCAACCGGTACTCTCCCTTTATGACGTATAGTAGAAAGAAACTAGCTACTTCGTAGTTAACCTTAAGTGTTTATACTACACTTTGTTTGTATAAAGTATACACACATAAAAGCCCCCCTCCCCTATAGGGTTCCCCCCTGTAGTGTTATATGGATATTTTACTCAGGTCAGGATACGTCATAAGAGACTCCCCTCTCGGAGAGTCCTCTTACTTACAGACTTTTGATCTTGTCTTCAGTCTCACCAATTGCAAAGGTGAGTGCTTTGATACGATAAGCGGTAGCTGCAAAGAATTCTACTTGCTGTGCTAACTCAAAAGTACCGTTAGCCATATTCATCAATGCTTCGTTACTGGCTTTATCGTAGTCACCACGTTCTGCTGACTTGATAGCAATGTCCAAGGTATCAACGATCTTCTTGACTTGACCTGCTACTTTCTTCAGATCAATCTGATCCAAACGCTTAGTCAGGGAGTTGTTGTCCTTACAGACCTTCTTAAACTCACCATATGAGTCGTAGGCGTCATGAAACAGAGTACGACCAGTGTTACCCTTACTGAAGTGTGAAGAGATGTCCTTGGTCAATCCAGCACGAGCAGTTTCGTAACCCTTGAATTTAGCAGTGTCATCTTTGATAGAGAGCTTTCTATCTTTATTAGTGACAAAAGCAGCCACAGTAACATAGAACTCTCTGAGTAACACTGAGGTAACTTCTTCGTAGTAATCAATACTGAAGCCCAAAGACGTTTGATATTTATCAACGTTACCGATGAAACCTTCAGGAGTAGCCACGAACACCTTATTCAAAGCATCTTCTGGTACATCCTTAACACCAAAGAAGTTTGAATGAACTTTAGACTTCAGTTCAGAGAACGAGAAAGCCTTACCCATTTCCACCAGAGCATTCATACTGGTAGACAAATCGTTCATTACATTAGGGATCAGACTGACGGCTGATTGTAGGATGTTGCCGGAATTCTCAGCTTCCAAGGCCAGCATCTCCAGTGCCACTGTGCCAGTGACGGTATTGCCTTTAACATTTAACATTATACGTACCTTATAAAAGATGTGTTGGACGAAGTTCCATATGTCTATTCAAACAATTTGTGTTTTTCTAATTTTAAATATCCGTTAATATAGTTTGTAAAGGGTATACTTTTTCTCTAAAAGGAATCACATTAAAATGAGCATCTTTAGTACAGTCGACCGATCTGAACCAGTAAGACCTCTGTGGAATATTGGTGGTTGTTTCGACGTTCCGACTGCATCTGTACTTCGTGGTAAGTACGGTGAGTCCATCATGAACGGTGGGTATACACTGTTTAATGGAATGGCAGGTACTGGTAACGTCTTTAAATCTGCTATCCTTGAGTGGGCTGAATTGGCAGCACAGGATAGAATTCATTACGGCACTGATGTTATCCCAGATACGTTGAAGTACGATACTGAGATCAACAAGAACGAAGACCACATCCGTACTTTTGCTAAAGAGTTCCCGACTTTCCGTCTGATCGACCCTATTACTTCTGGTAATATGGTGGTCACGGATAAATCAAAGTATTCTGGCAATAAGTTCTTTGAAGTGATGAAGGAGTCTTTGAAACAGAAAGATGGCAGTAAAGATTTTGTTCTGCTGCCATTTCTTGATCGAGATAACAAAACACTTTATAAGTGTAAGTTTCCAACGTTTGGTGGTGTAGACTCCCTCACTGAGTTCGACACAGATACTGAACGTAACATGAGTGAAGAGAATGAACTGGGTGAGTCAGGTGCAAATACTTGGTTTATGAAGAGTGGCTTGTTCAAGACACGTTTCTTGATGGAACTCTCCCCAATCATCAATTCTCAATTTCATTACATGAGCATGGTAGCTCAGATTGGTAATGAAGTTTCTATCCAATCTGGTCCGATGCCTGCTGCGCCTAAGAAATCTCTAGGTGCAATGAAGAACGGTGAAGTGATGAAGAACGTCACTAGCAAGTTCTCATTCCTGTCAAGCATTCTTTATCAACCAATTACTGCTAAGGGTCTTTTCAACGGCAGTCGTATGGAAGATGGGCCACTTTATCCGATGGAAAAATCTGATAAAGATTTCAAGGCTAAGAACGACAACGACCTGTTTGAAATTCAGTTGAAATGCCTAAGAAACAAGTATGGGCCATCAGGATTCACTATGACGGTGATCCTCTCACAGTCCCTAGGCGTTCAACGAGAACTTACAGAGTTCCATTATATTAAGGAACGTCGTTTTGGTCTCGATGGTAATCTTCAGAACTATAACTTGGTTTTGTATCCCGAGGTCAAACTGTCAAGAACTACAGTCCGCCGAAAGCTTGAAGACGACTATAAGTTAAAGCGTGCTACCAATATCCTATCTGAATTACTTCAGTTCCGTGATTTGAAGCCTGTTATCGTTGCTCGTGACGATATTAATTGCTCTCCAGAAGAGCTTTACAAAGATCTGAAGGATCAAGGCTACGACTGGGATGTGCTTTTGAATACTCGTGGTTGGTATTGCCCTAACAATGATGATCCAAAGCTGATTCCCTTCCTCTCAACAATTGACTTACTCAGGATGCGTAAGGGTCTGTATTTCCCATATTGGATGGACCCAGCTACTAAGCAACGCAAACCTGAATACGCAAACTCTAAACCTTACGAATAAAATGAACGCTCCTGTTTCTTTCACCTCTGTCAACACCGTCCATAGAGACGAACGCCAAATTGGCGATCTTGACATGATCAAATGTGTACGTGATATCCTGATCCGCCACGGGCTCAAGCATAAAGTTGAGCAATTATTTGATACTGACGTAAACATTATTTACGCAACTAACCTTGGACCTAAGGCTCAACGTGATGTACTGATAGCTTTTTGGAATCTACAGTTCATGGGTGTTGAAGTTGGTGGTTACGAGGAGCGTGCCGTATTGGGTTTACCCTTCAGTGATTCAGATTGGATTAGGGTATTCGTTGAAAAACTTGTACCCTTTATTGTAGACAACGATCTACCAAAGGGTTTATATGGCTGGAAACCGCAAGGAAGGTGAGAAGATAATTTTAGATATGGTTGAAGCCATCCTACCGGGTGGCGGTAACCGTCAAGTCTACGAAGTATTCTTCTCCAAGATGTCCGATAGAGATTTTGACCAATGGATGGAAGATATTAACAACGGTAAAGAAAGACCGTTTATCTACGTCCCTAACGGTGGTAAACATAAACTGTCCACTGAGAGAAACTTTGCAATAGCAAAGAAGATTGGTCATAATTTCTTCGAGAAAGTTTGGATCGACCAACAAGATCCTGAACGTCCTAAGTATCTAACTAATGTTCCATACATTATCTTAGAGTTACCTATTAGGCGTCAATCACAGTTACTGGTAAAGAAGATTTCTGTACCAGAGAACAATAGAAGCATCGATCAGTTATCAGGTCAAGCTGCTGGGGATTCCAGATCAGCTAGAATCTCATATCCAGAATTACAATTCTTGATGGGGATGAATCTACCTAATAGCTTGATTGAGTTCATGAAGTTCCGTGGTGGCGACAAGGGTGGTTTTAATGCCATGAATAGAACCATTAGCACTGATGGCACTGTAACACTCAAGGGTATTAATCATCTGGCTACAGGTGTTGAGTCTACCAAGACATTGAGTGCTTACCTTACATCTATGCACTTACGCAATACACTTCTATGAACCAAAAGGCAGCTACTTTTAAAAATGAGCCTATAGCTGGCAGAGATATCTACGTTGATTTGGATTCTCTATTCGATACTCGTTTAGCTATTCTAGATAAGATCGATACCAGATACGCGACCTTAGTTTACGAGGCTGGTTATACCAATCGTACTGAGGATGCTTTCCCTAGGCTCAGTAAAGAAGCTTTCAAGAAGTTATTCGATGATCGTGATAATGATGTCCTCTCTAGAGCATTACTCACAAACGTTATTGGAATGGTGAAAGATCATCTCAAAGAGAACGTTAAACATCTTCGAAATACTCCAGGTGGGAAAGAGATCAATGTCTATGTCAATGTCTGGCCTTATGAGTTTGACAAAGAAGGCATTGAGATGATTCTCAAACCCATCTATGATCTAGAGCAAAACCGTGTAAACGTCCATGCTTTAAATGTTGATCCGAAAGAACTACCAGCAAGCTGGTTTGGTCAGAAGTTCGCATTCATTGTAATGTACGATTACATGAGGTGGTTGAATAATATCCTGGATGATCCCAGGACTATGCAACACAAAATGCCTAAGACTACACTCATTGCCCCTAAGCTTTTCTTAAATGAAACTTACAATGAGAAGGACTATCAAGAACACATTGATGCAGGTAACTTTGACCCATTCAGAGAAATCGAACTCATCTGTGGTCAGTTCATTGGTCTTGAGTATTATGAAACACCATTGTTCTCTGCCTTACTTCCTCCAGACTTTATCCAAAAGAGAAAAGAGGAATTAGGTTTAAATGACGCATAATCAGGAGTGGCCTAGGCCACTCCTTTTATGTTTGTTATTTATCTGCTTCAGCGGCAGCAGCACCAGTAGACTTCATGAAGGCATCGTAGGTAGTATTCTGAGTACCCTGATCCATTTCACCGGGAATAAAGTCCTTCCTCTTTAAGTGATCTGGTAACTCTTGAACTATAGGAGTTACGACAGTAGCCACAGCTACATCAATAATTTCACCTCGACCAGTATTACCATTAATAGACTTCAGAGCTTCAGCAACCAATGCGGCAGAGTTAGCCACAGCAGCAGTATTTTTCTCATCAGACTTAATCTTCATACGGGTAAAGGTAGAAGCATCCATATCCTTCAAGGCTTTAAGTAAAACTTCAGCTTGTTCTGGATCTTGAGGAATCTTACCGTCTCTGGTATACTGTTTAACTAATTCTAAACGTATATTTCTAGAGAAGAGCAGCTCCGCTTCATCACATAAAGCGTCTTGTGGGCCATTGAAAGGAATGATCTTGTTTTCTTGTGACATTTAAGATTCTCCTTAAAATTTTAAAAAATAAATGACAATATATAATAGAATAGAGCATGTAAAATGTTTTTTACATCAGTCACATTAATTAGAGACTAATTATGTTATTCCGTAAAATTCCTAAGGAAGAACGATATCGTTTCAAAGTTAAAAAAGGGATCTGGAATTGGGGTGATGATCTACGAATGTGTAGAGAGATCATCGTGGCTGAACAAGATGGTTTAGTAGTAGGTCTCATAACCTATGTTGAATCATCTGGTAGAGATCCAGATTTTGTCGGTGTGGGTATCGTATCTGTGCATCCTAAGTTCCAAGGAAAAGGTTTAGCACGAGGAATGATTAATGTACTCTTCGATCAAGCTTGGTTGCTTGGTAAAGGAGTAAGAGTCTCACCATATACCGATCAGGGTAAACTGAAAATCAGACCGATCTTTGAAGAATTCTCTTCGAAGTACAACATCCAACTCAGGCATTAAACATGTCCTTCATCAAAGTAGAAAACGATTCTCTTTCCAAGTACTTCGACTACCCTAGGTATGAGAGTGGTAAAGAAGTCAGTTTGGAATTGAAAAATCCACAAGACTATAACGCTGTGATTACGTTGTCATCTAATGACACGATTCGCAAGGTTGATTACGAGTCCTTGGATAAAATCGAAGAAGGTATTCGCCATGGTGCTTTCTATCGAATCCGAATCAAAACTTACATCAATCGTCGTGGCCCACATGCGTTGAAGTATGATGACTTCGAGTTTACGCAATGTATGCCTGATGAAAATGTCATTCCAATCATTCATGTACTGCTTGGCCGGATCATCAAAATAGCTGAATTTCTCAATAAGAAATGATATGGTTGAGACTTGTAAAAGAGTCCATAAAACTATATAGTCTTATGACTGGTCGCAACCGAATACCTAGGTAAGAAAGAACAAGCTATTTATGAAAAGTAAGTCTTTGAAGCAACGTTACTATGAATTTGAATTGAGCCTTATCAATAGGTTCTTCCCATTCAAGAACGATGCTATGCCAAAAGTTTCACTGTTACCACTCAAGCTCTTGGTTCAAGGTATTGAGAAGTATTTCAATGAAGATGTAAATTTGTCTCAGAATGCTAATCTCTCGATGAGAGCGATTGGTTCTGACATTGTAAAGGTGACCCTTAATTTAGAAAGGTTGGTAAAACACTGCAAGAAGAACATCTTCGAGGAAAAAGATAGGCAAACCATCAAACTAGAGAATGTAGTAACTTACGTTTTCTTTACAGATGAAGCCGGTAACATCTTGAATGTTCAAGACTATGTTACACGTATAAGAGAGGCCCTGGTATTTCTGATAGACTTCTTTGAAAAGAATCGAAATACGGAAGGCACGCAAGCATATGCCAACTGCAAGACGCTGTACATGCATTTGGAGTATATGTATAAATTTGTTGGTGATTTGGCTCACGTATTCTTAGGTAAGTCAATCAAGTAAAGGAATTTGAAATGGCTAAGGACAATGACAACAAACCACGTAATCGCAACGGTGGTCTGCAAATCTTTTCTCCGAAAGACATCAATGGAAGCTCTGCCGATGTGAAGAGCGTATTGAGTAAGATCTTTCGTAAGTTGGTGTTCTCCTCGGGTCGCAATCCTGTACAAAAGTGGAATGAGTACATGGATGACTATATTGCCTCCACCAATAAGGCAAGACCCCTGACACCCAAACAAAGCACTTACACTCGTGGTAACACCAAGAACGAACTCATGAATGATCGCATGAGTTGGTTTGTATTCTGCAAGGGTTTGCGTTTCCTGCGCTTTACTAAATTCCGTATCATCATCATTGCATCAAATGACGATGGTGGTAACTTCTACGTTGATGAAACAGTCAACATCTCGCAACTGGAAAATGAAGGTAACTTCGATGCAAGTGAATTCCAATTGCCACAGACACCATTGAACAACAAAGAAATGGACTCTTGGCTGGAAGACTTGATCGAGATGAATAAGAAAAAGGATTAAGATGGCTATTTCGAAAGACTCTGACAAGGTTTTTCCTCTATTCATTGACGACACACGAGTAGAGGAAACCTTCGCGGAGACATTAGCGTATGTCCATGGTATGGGCATTGTTCAGGGATCAGCCGTTCTTGAAAGGCAAACTAAGTTTGTCGCTACTGTCTGCTCTTTTCCGTTGTACTTAATGTTCAACAGGAATACATTGGCTAAAATTGAGAACGAGGTTATTGCCGACGCAATGGTCAGGGATTTTATCCTGACTCTCTTCACGAAGTTCGCTACTATCATGAGTATTCGTGATAAGAACTTCAGTGTTAATCATCTGATCTCGTCTCTTGAGAATGTGGCAGTTAGTACTATCTCTTTGGGGATTGATACTGAGGTCAGTAAAACATTGATCAAGAACTTGACCGATGGTATTGTTCCAACGAATAACACCGTCAAGGAGTATCTCACCAAGAATCGTTGGTATATCGCGGTATTGCTGTTAAATGTTTTTTCTATTAGTTCCTTGAAGGTTATGGACGACATCAAACGTCCTCCTGTAAAAAATGAAGGAACTTAAACATGACTGCTCCTACCGTACAAGAGAAGAAATTTGATCCCCGTAAAAAGAAGGGGTTTCAAAAACGTAAGCAACCACCACTGAACGATCAAATGGCTAATAAGCTGTCTGAACTGTTCAAGATCTCCCAGTCCAATGAATCGAAACAAGTTGATCACCGTCAACAAGTCTCGACTCGTGGCCTGCTGCCTCTTCGCCAAGAGGCTGTGGATGGACAAGACCATATCAACTTCTTCACCAATGTTCAAACAGAGCTTGGTGCACTGCTGTCTACCGAGAACAGACTACCGTTTGCTTTCGGCCCAGTAGATAAAGATGGTAAGGTTCAAGGAGATACCTTTGAATCGTTGAAGTGTCTCTGGGCGTACTATCGTACCAGTTGTCTGATTGATGGTTTCCGTGAAGTTCAGGATTTCAAGATCCGAAAACTGTATCGCACTATCAATGAATTCCCCAAGCAAGAAAGCATCTTCGCTGTCATGGTGTTGGGCTATTATTGCAAGATGTTGGCGTATCCTGCGCTGGCTGATGCATTGGTGAATAGCAAGCTGCCGTTCGATTACTACAGTGTCCGCAATGGCGTCAAGAAGCGTACCGCAGTCTCTAAGCTGATGGTCAATGCTCTCTATGAAGTCCGTCGTGCATTGAAGTTCAAGACGTTCCCGCGTTTGGAATCATTCCTCTCTCGTGCAGATCAAGAGCAGGCTTCGAATATACTGCCAGTGTATCGTCATGAATACATTGTGAATATTCTGCTCAGCCCTGATGCCATGAAGAAGTCGTACTACAAAGCGATTGCTGACTGGCCTAAGCCACAACTGTCTAAGCTCACGATTGACCTGGGGATTGAAAAGCCTCGTGAACAAACGTCTAATGGCGATGTTGGTTACGTAGCTGGTATTGCTACTAGTGCAGCTAAGGTTGCAGAAGCCAGAGCGGCATTGGATGACGCTGCTGGTAAGTTGAATATCCCAACTGCTGTTCCTGAGAATGGTAAAGAAGGTGATCTGTTGCTGGACGACATTCAAAAGAATCTGGAAGACCCTGCAAATGGTCCTAAGGTTGATTCGATTGAAGAACGCATCAGCACCAGCGCTAACTGTGCTATTCCCAGTGTGGTAGACACGGCTGCTGAAGAGGTAGGCTCAGCAGACAAACCTATCGTGGAAGAATCAGTTGATCTCGCAGTCAAGACTGTTTCGGAAAACGTAGTACTGGGTTCTGTCCAATTGGACAAAGCCACTGAAGAAGTTCAGCATCAATCAGTCTAATTGATTGAATAATTAAAAGGAGGGGCTTTGGCTCCTCCTTTTATGATGTCTATTCTTTTTTTGTTGAAATCACTATGACTTACCATAAACAAAGGAAGAACATATGTCGTCAGGAAAACTTACTGCTACAGTGTTCATAGCTGGACCGGAGGATAAGCTAGGCGTAGTTGATGTCTACAAAGAAACTAGTGACTCTATTGTTAACAGCTATCAGGAACAATTTCACAGTGTAATGGATTCATTGGATGGATTTCTGTCCGGTGTTTCTGGTTTCGGTAAAGGTCTTAAAGGTGGCCTTGATTTTATTAACTCTAATCTTAATGCTATCAGTGGTGCTATTAATTCCGCATATGGAATGGTCAATGGTGTTATTGGTAGTGTAATGAATGTAGCCAATGGAGCACTCGGTAGTGTCAATGGCATTATCGGTTCTGCTCAAAGAGCTGTAGGTAGTGTTGTTGGTATTCTCAATGGCGTAGCTCAATTCCCAGGAAGAACCATCTCTGGTATCTTAGGTGCTGGTGGTCAATTGGCCAATGGTTTCTTAGGTACTGCCACTAGAATAGATAATCTCTTTAATCCTAATATTGATTTCAGAGGTGTGGTTGCTATCGGTAGAGTTAGCGATAGACTCTCAGGTGGTCTTAATAACAGATACAGAAATAGAACAACCAGTAATCAATCTACTTCACTGCAAGAGACACTAGCTTCCAGTATTGTGAATTACGGCTCTCTGAGCCCTTTAGCTAACAACCTAAGCTCTGCTATCAATAATGATCTAGATGTCATCCTAGGCGGTGATAGAGGTGCTGTAACAGCTATCACTAGACCAGCCATTAATAGAGTCGGTACTTTGGCTGAACCAACCAAGTACGATAAGAATAATGGCACTCTTACACCAACTCGTTTGATTGAGAATATTACTAACAATGATTTATCTTCCGCTGTAAGAGACCTTACTCCAGAAGCTCAAGAGATTTTGGTACGTGGTCTAACCGAAGAGAAAATCTTTGCTGATAATAAAGTTACTGTAGCTGGCAATGCTGGAACTATCAGTCCACAAGTTAGTGAACAGAATAAAGATGCTATTGCTAATATCATTAATACCATCACTGGTGGTAATTATGAAGTAAAGAGCAAAACTGATGGAGCAGATTGTAATGTTATCGCAGGTGCTGTACATTTAGCTAGTAAGGCTGGTTTTCCTAAACCTTTTGAAACTATTGCTAAACATAAGTCACCAGAGTTAATGATTGAGATTGCTAAACCTTTATTGCGTCGTGCAGTAGAGGAAGGTGATTTCGAGATGATTCGTGATATTGCTACCACTGCTGTTAGTAAAGAAATTCCAGTCATTGTTCCTAATCTCATTAAAGAGATTAAAGCTAAGCTTAAGAAACCAGATAACCTCTCTCAACAAGAGTATGCTAGATTCTATAAAGTGATTAAGGGTATCTTTGCTAATATCAATCCTACTTGGACTAGATACTCATCTGGTAAGATAACTGCTATTGATGCTACTGGTATTGCTGAGAATCCATTCTTCGCTGATTTATTGGAAGCACAATTGAACGAAATGAAGAACCCTGAATACAATCTGGGTAATCTTCAAGTTGCTTATCCGATGGATGGTTTAGACAATCCTACTAAGCTGTTGAATGAAATCGGATTACCTGATCCAACTATTACAACAGATGAGGCTGGTAATGAAGTTATCATTCCACCTGATAAGTACGTTAAACCAGAAGTATTGAAGATTGATCCAAAGAACTACAAGGATGAAGCTTTTATGCTTTTAGGTAAAGTGTTCTTAAACAGTACGGTTGATAGTGAGATTAAGAAACAGTTCCCATATTTCTATGAAACATTGGAGACAACTCCTATCATGCCATTAGCCTAAGGTCAAAAATGAAAAACACTGCTAACCGTTTTAATAAGATCATTGATAGAATCAAACTGAATAATGGTTTAAATAACTATCACGGTAAAAAGACTGTACAGGTTTCTTTGAGATTAGATCGAAGAACTTTACTTAATCTGAATATGATCTCAGCAATGTCGGAGATAAAGCGTTCCAAATTAATGAACTTAATGTTGGAACAAGGCGTTGAGGGGATTATTCAGAAACTTCCACCTGATATCCGTATTAAGATGGAGAAAGAAGTAAGAGAGAAACTCAATGACTACGCAAGCACCACTGATAAAACAAAATGATCAACTTCTGAGATTCAGATGTCCTGGCTGTAATACTGAACACGCTATTCAGTTTGGATGGGAAGAAACTCCTAAATGGAATTGGAATGGTTCATTCACTAAACCTACATTTGATCCTTCAGTACTAGTTACGTATGAAGGTAAAGATGCTGGTAAGGATGGTGCACCTCCTGCTGTTTGTCATTCATTTGTTAAAGAAGGTAGGATTCAATTCTTATCTGATTGTACACATAGCTTAGCTGGTCAAACGGTTGATCTACCTGAATGGGTTGATACAGTTTATACATCATAAAAAGAGAGTACCTTCGGGTACTCTCTTTATGTTGGTAAATAAAAATATCTTAGCAATATATACTTTCTTTGACTCTACAGTAGTTTTTTAAAAGAAGGGATGTTTACCATGGAATACAATGCTAGTAATGAAGAGCTGACGGCAATCTTAAAGTCGCATAGTGTCAAGCAACTCAAAAAGCAAGGACTCGATTTTCTTCAGATCTTGAACTCTTGCATCAGAGTGAATAAAGCAGGAAAAGAAAAGTACAAAGATGACACTTTTGCACAATCGCAGAACGTCCACATCTATGTAGGTTTCTATAAAGATGTAGCGTCTGATTTAGGAGTTGAATTAACTCCTGCACTGGATACTGTTTTATCCCATATCCTCTCAATAGCTAACTAACATTAGCTAAGAAGAATATCTAGTATATTCTTTTTTTTTTGTTTTTTTAACGTTCTATCGAAATCACTTGATACAACCAAACAAGGATTATCATGACAAAGCGTGTAGTGGTCTTCCACCATGACGATAACGACGGCTGCTGTGCAGCTTGGGTAGTTAAACATTACTATGAAGTAACGGAGCAAGACGCAGAAGTTATTACTGTACCGGTACAGTATAGCCGTCCTGCACCACTGCATCATCTGTGGAATGACACGATTCTATATATCGTTGACTTCTCGTACAAACGTGATCAACTACTCGCTATGAAGAAGTTGGTGAAAGAGATTCACGTCTTTGATCACCATGCTACTGCAAAGGCTGAACTCGAAGGTTTGGATTTTGCTAAGTTCTCTGATACCAAAGCTGGTGCAGGTATGACATGGGATATCTTGTTTAATAATCAAGAACCACCTGCAATTGTAAAGTTGGTAGACGATTACGATCTTTGGAAATTCGATCTACCTGGGACTGAAGCCTTCCATGCTATCTCGACTCTACATGATACTCGATCAATGGAATTCTGGGATAAGTTATACAAGTTCCCAGAGACCCTCGATCAATTACTCTCTCATGGCCATGAAAAACTCTACTTTGAAAATATTGAGATTGACGACATTATCAACAGCGATAAGATTAAGTTCGGAAAATTCACTGCTCCCGGTAAGGAGTATAAAGTCGCAATTTATCAAACCACCCACAATCTCTCGAAAATCGGAAACAAGCTCCTCAAAAAGCACCCAGAAATAGATTTCACTATTTGCTGGTTCATTGTTCCGAAGGATGGTAAGATTGTATTCAGTCTACGTTGTGACAATACTCGTGAACTGGATGTAGGTAAAGACATTGCTCATGAACTAGGTGGTGGCGGCCATAAGAACGCCGCAGGCTTTACGCTTCCTATTAGTGGTGGTCTTTCTTTTGTGGATTTGCTCTATGCGTAAAGAACTGGCGAGATTTGTACTAGTATGTTGCTTATTAGTAGCTGATCTCAAAGATTTCATAAAACGTAAGTGGAAACAAATCTGGTAAAGGGTAAATCATGTCAACTGATATTGAGTTAAAGAAGGTTGTCATCCAGCAATCTTTACAAAGTGTTATTAGTAAGTTTGCCTATACTTTGATGGATGCCCATACCATGAGTTTAGTAGCTTCAGAGCTACATAAGCTCGGTGCTGACGTTCAGGTTGGAGATATGAGATACCACTACTTTGATGGTGATGCTATCATGATGAAAGAAGTATTGTATTTTCCTACTGATGGGATCAGTGTTGTTCAAAGGCGCGATGAACTTCTTATCACTGAGAAGAAATACCTTACAAGATGTTAACCACCATCACGTTAAGGCTTTGTAATCGTACCTACGATGCAACCAAACCGTATTACTATATTGGAAGACCCAGTCCTCTGGGTAATCCTTTTGCAATGACGGTTAAAACCATACAGGAGAGGAATCGTGTTTGTGATCAATACGAATCCTACTTCCAAAGTGCATTATCTTATCATGTTGAACTCATAGGTGAGTTACTTAACTTAGCTATTGAACATGGGGTATTGCAACTTGTTTGTTTCTGTTCGCCCGAACGCTGTCATGGCGATACGGTAATAGGACACCTCAAAGATCAATTACTCAGCAATGGTTTTGATGTAATTGTGGAGAGAAAAGAAAATGACTGATTCTAAAATTGCAGATGTCACACCTATCAATAAGCTTGATTGTTTTATTGGTAAGACCTTCGTTAGCATCGAAGGAATGACACCAGAGAGTAAAGAGATTACTTTCACATGTAGTGACGGTAGTGTCTATAAAATGGATCACTATCAAGACTGCTGTGAATGTGTTTATCTCGAAAGCATTGTTGGAGATGTAGAGGACTTAATCAACACTCCTATCCTCGATGCTACTGAATCTAGTAGCACTGATACACCGCCTCATTTTTCACATAAGTATGAGCCAGAGAGTCAAACCTGGACATTCTATAAGTTCAGAACTCTTAAGGGATATGTTGATCTTCGCTGGTTTGGTGAATCTAACGGTTACTACAGCGAATCTGTCAACGTCGAACTAATCAAAAGCCAAAACCCACTGCTGCCACATGAAAAGTAATACGGTTGTAAGAGAGCCCACACGTTATTGTTATCAACACAGTAACGGTGATCGTGTAATGGTCTACAACGGTGTTAAACGTGCTTCTAAGACTGCTACACAGTCATGGGTAGTTCGTTATAAGCGTCGTGTAATGATCTTCTTTGATCGTGACCATAATGGTGATTGGAGAGTTGCTCTTCAAGAAGCTGAAGCTTTCCTGATGTCTATTTTTAGTCCTGGTCGTACCTTTGGTAGACCTAACTACAAAATAATCAAGGCTAAGCGTCCTTACTCTAAGGATCTCAACGACATTATTGAACGAGTGCAACTCACTCGTTTCACTGGTGGCTATAAAGTCTTTGATCTGGATACCAGAATGCCTCGTAATGATGCCATTCTGAAAGCTTACTATGAAGCTGAAGATTTCCACTGGGAAGAAGGTTTGAAACTGGGTTATATCAAAGCCAAACCTAATGTGGAGAACTTGAGACAACTTAAACGTCTTGAGGATAAATATGGCAGAGATTAAAGATGACGTTCCTCAGTTCCTGAATCATATCAGTCATTCGCTATCCATTGCTTCTCTTAATAGGCAAGCAGCTAAGAAAGCCAATGACGCAGTCGAGTATAAGTTCTGGAATAAGATGCATCAGATCTTGTCTAAAGCTTGTTCAGAAATGCATGAGCCTCAGTATGAAAGGATAAAGAATGTGTCTTCCAACAACATTCGATAACAAGACCAAACCTGCTACATTCGATAGTGTTTGGGATGCTATTGAGACTCCAGAAAAAGCAGCAGTGATGAGGATCAAATCTAAACTGATGCAAAATCTGCAAGAACATATCAAACAACAAGGTTATAGCCAAAGCCGTGTTGCTAAGATGTGTAAGACTACGCAACCCAGAATATCGAATCTTATGAAAGGTAAGATATCTGATTTCTCAATTGACATCTTAATTGAGATGATGTATTGCCTGGACTTGAGAGTTGATGTTGAAATCAAGAGGTGAAAATATGAAAGATGTACGTCCAATGTCTGGTGATGGTGTTGCCATCGGTGGTGGTTCGGGTGATATTGATCTGAATCCAGTTAGCATCTAAAAACAAGTGAACAGGTTTACCTTCGGGTAGATCTGTTCATTTTATGACGGCAACTTAAGGAAACATTATGCTCGACGTTATTCGTGAAATCAAAGACCATGTAATTCACCTGGCTCATCTGGTAAGAAATTCAAAGACTGCTCCATTGGCTGACAAGATTCAAGCTAAAGATGTCGAAGAACAAGCTCTGGAGAAACTGGACGCTATGTTATCCATGTCACCATATGGTGGCGATAAACTGGTTAGAGAATATTTAACTGTAGGGGATGCTAGTAAAGTATCCAGCTTAGGAATGAGTAGCTTGAACACCGCTATTACTAATTTCTCTAGCCTAATCTTTGGTAAAGACAAAGAGATTACTAATATCGATTTAGGTAGCCCACTTCAAGGAGTAAGAGTTCTCAATACATTCACAGAGATGAAAGGTACTTTAAAAGCAGTAATTAGCACAGCAACAGCCTCTTATGGTTTGGTACTTGGTGATGATAGTCACTACCATGTTGCTGAAATGAAATATTGGAATAAATTGGAGTAATCATGCCACTGATATATGGATTATTTATAGGCTACCTTATTAATTATGATAAAGCTATGAAAAGCTATTTGAATACTTTATATGGGGTTTATGATGGAAAAAAGAAAACCGACTGATTACTTTCATTTAAACAACCTCATTGAGTTTAATGAATTAAGTCCAATTGATTTCGTAAAGAGAGATTTCTCCAAAGTTGATGCAGATCTACATGTTCCAATAGGAACCACACTCACCTATAAGAAAGGTGATGCTACTTGGATACTTATTGATATTCAAGATGGTTGGTATATGTTTGGTCTAGCCAACAGTAGTGCCGATGTCAAGGTCTATAGTAAGAAAGAACCTGGTAAGTTCTTAGGCTATACTTTCCAAGCTTTCAAAGTCAGAGTGGATGAATTCAACCATATCTTTGGTTTTGATAAAGATACAGGAATTACACCTCCTAATAGTCTGGGAGTTTTATCGAATGTGGTGGTAGTCAATAATGAGGGTAAGTTTGGTTATCAGTTAACTGAGCTTCCTAAGTTTATCGTCAAAAATCTGAACCCATACTTCATGAAACTCTTGGAGAGTATCCTCATTTGTTTTAGTTCACCAGAACCCGATGTGGTCATGGAAACTAAATGGGATATAGAAAAGAGCTTGGAGGAAGATGTTACTGAATTCGAACTCAAAGAGATCACGTATCCAGAAGAAACTACCAATACTGTTACTATTAACATGTGGGGTGGATTACTGGACTATATCCCAATCTTAAAACTTACAGGAGAATTCATCAACAAAGATGTTGTTGAAATCAGAACCTAAATGTCAATAAGCCAGTTGTATGTTGGATCTATTATCGAGGATTTGAAAACTAACAGTATCTATGAGATCAATGGTGTCACCATGGATACTAGTAACTATGATGAAATCTTTCGTTATACTGTTAGAACATTAGTTAATCCCTTAGGTGTGAAAGTAAATGAAATCATGATAGCCAATGTATCGCAATTGGCTAGTCTACATTTCTTCAACGTGGAGAGTAAACCAGATGCTGATTCAGGTCTAGTGAGTTTTCCCATAACGACAATATCAGAAGAGGATAGCGAGAAACTCTCATCTATTGATATCTTCCTAGAGAACTACTTCTACAGAGTACGTTTGTTTAGGAAACGTAAAACGATCTATAGAGTGAAGCTTGAAGACCTTACAGAGAAAACTGTTAAGGTTGCTAGAATGGCTAACTTTATAGAAAGACTCTTATTCAATAAGATGACAGTGATCAAAGTAATACCAGTGACTGAGTTGTTTGAAGAATACAAGGTTTATACAGGTAGTAAAAAGTCTGTTTAAATATTTTTCAACCATATATCATCAATGTGAGCTTCTGATAGTTTTTTAATTCATACTGTATTAAAACTGAAAAAATTAATCAGCTTTGGTACAGTATGAACATTCACACACCTTATGAAAGATTTGAATGAATACTGAGAAGACATTTGTTTTCAACGGTGTCACTTACGACACTGATCGCTTCTTGAAAGGCCAAGCCATGTTCAAGAAGATCACGCCTGATAATGGATACATTGTCAGTCCTCTGAAGCCTCCTTTCATCCATGATGAAATCAAGCTTCCTGTTGTCATTCAATACGAAGGCAACATGATCGCGGTGGCTCTTCCATCCAATGCAGTTGGTAAGGAAGCTACGCTCACTGAAGACGAAGTCAAGCCCGTCACCTATCGTGATGTACGTCTTGCAACCAAACATACGCTTAAGTCATATGCTCATCAAGAGCCTGTGGCAGAAGAACGTGTTGAAGATCTTCAACGACAGTGGCAACCGCCTCGTCGTGATGGTTTCCAACAACGCCCCTATCAGTCTCGTGGCGGGTACTCCAGCCGCCGCTACTGATATCCACGAGGTTTGGTAGCACCTATTTTAAACGCTACCGAAAATCAAACTTTGAAAGATAGTTTCATGTCCAAGAACACAGCTACCACCGCAGCAACTGAAGAACTGAAGGATGTTGCAGCCCACATTACCGAAGGTAGTGCCAAGCTCGTTGCCAACATCAAGGGCCAAGAAAATGGTGGTATCAAGGATAACACAGCCAAGGCGACCAAGGATTTCCATTCCAGCAATCTGCCCGAAGGCGTTGATGAAAAGCAAGCAAAGATCCTGCTGAACTACATCGCTTCGGCATCGAACATCAATGACCATGCAGCAATGGTGCTCGGCGTTGAACATCTGGCTGCGAACCCCGAAGCAGAATCGTTCACTCTGACCACTCCTATGTTCGGCCGTGACAGCATCACATCCACGATCCATCGTGGTACTTCCCCTGAAACGGCTGGCATGATCACTACTGACGTGAAGCACTATCACGTTGGCACCAACATGGGTCAACACAATCTGATTGTGTCGCACGCAAACCGTGCTGCTCGTGACGCACTCAAGTTCGATTGATTGTTTGGCGTAAGAGTAGAGGCTTAAGCTAAAATAGGACACCTTCGGGTGTCCTATTTATAAGTTGCTTCTATTTTTTCTTTTTTGTAAATGGTTTGAGTAATCTCCTCAAACTTTTTATAGGAAACAAAAGTGGTGAATAACGATACGGGAATTCAGACTAATTTCGAGTCTGAGTTGAAAGAGGGTAATGAAAATAACTTCGGCCCCAATAAGCTCCTACATTTTCTAGATCAGTCTCTGATTGATTTGGTAAAGGATCTTCAATTGGAGGGTGAGGTTACTTCCAGTGTTTATAAGCGACTCTTTGAAAAAGAAGTTACTCTGAACAATGATAGACCCGATAACTTCACTGAAATTCTGGTAAAGTATAAGTCAGCACAAGTCACTGGTGAGGCCATTGATGTTACACGCAGACAATGTACCTTGCTCAAACTGAACCAAGATCTAGCAAAGCTTAATGGTTTGCTTTCTAATGTATCTGCCTCAAAGGTCGGAGACTTCATTAGAAAACTAGTCTATCAAACTTCGAAGGATTACTTCTTCGATATTGAGCTAGATCAAGACGACTTCTATCTTTCGTTGACTGTCTATTCACCGAAGGAACTACAATCCGTAGTAGTTGAGATCTTTTAAGAAGAAAGACAACATAAAAAAGCAGTACCCGAAGGTACTGCTTTTATGACGTATTAGTACTTGTACTCGTATACTGACTGTCCTCTACTAGAATACGGATTATTGTATCTGTCGTAGACTCCAGTTCCATAGTTGTTTCTATTTCTACCAATGATGTTTTGTTTCTTAGTTTCTTTGGTCTTAGCGATCAATTCATCCAGAGACAATACTTCATTTTCTTCGATAACCAACTTAGAGTTATAGAAACGTAATTCATTCTCAATCTTCATTGAGATGATTTCGTTTTGTTCTTGCTCTAATTTACCTAAGAGTTCTTTGATCTTATCTCTGTAGAAGATTTGATCACGTTGCTCTTTGGTAATCTGACCACCATTCTCACTACCACCTCTATTCCTAGAGAGAATATCGGTAACCTGAATACCGTAGTAGACCAGATTCTTAGCTTTAGTGAGCATCCAGTGACCTAAGAGCCAACCAATAACAGCATCGTCATGTTCTCCTGGTGCATGGTCAACTCTACCATTACGAGTCTCTAAAGAGAGAATCTGATCAATAGTAGTTTTATCGTTTACCATGTGACCACAGTTTCTAGCAGCAGACATTAACGTAGTAGAATACAAATCAGAACGACTAGTCAAACCACCACCAGAGGTAGCCCAACCAAAAGCTTTCTTGTATCTAACGTAGATGTCATGAGGTCTTCTACTCAGTGGGAGTTTGATTTCTTCAAAAGCAGTCTTGTTCTCATCTGGTTCATTAACAATTCTGTTAAAGATTCTCTTGAATGGATCTATTCCACGGTCAGGGAGAATCAACAGTAAATGGTCAATGAGAGCAATAGCACTAGATTTACGTTCTGGGATCAATGTAACGTTAGGAGATTGGATAATCCAACGCTCACAAACCCATTCACTGAAAGCCAGTAAGTTAATTCTATTAACGTTAAAGGATGCAATAAGCATACCTGTCTTAACATCAGTTAACGATAAGCTAATATCGTCACCACCTCCTCCATCTGAAGTATCAGCAGAGAGAATAGAGCTATTCTTAGCCATGTACATCTCTATACTATCCCTAGGAATGTACCAGCGACATGGAACACGGAAGGAACCAATCTTACAGTCTTCAACGTACATCGGTTCTTTTTGACTACCACGAATGGTTTCCATTTGCTGGATAGTCAAAGGTGAACTCAAGCTACCTGATGTCCATCTGTTAAAGAAGTCTCGGTCAGCGGCATCACCTACAGACTTAGTTTCTTCCAAAGCAGTCAAGAGCCAGGCATCATCATAACCTAATTGACGATGGTTCATGGTAATGTTCACAGCGAACTCACCACGAATAACTTCATCACCAACTCTCATCTTTTCTTTAAGACCACGGCTCACAGCACGGATCATGATTTCTAACTCTGTAGCATCCTTAGCGTCGAAAAACTTCTCAGTCCACTCGGCAGCAGCACAGATCTGTTGGTAGAAGTAACGTCCATCCGGGTCATCTTTCTTACCAGCCGTCGTAGTAAGAGTAGTACCGAAAGGCTCGTTATTAGCTCTAGCTTTATTACGCATAGCCACACCAGCAGCCAATGCAGCAGGTAAGGAGATTTCAATGTTGGCCTGGAAAGGACCTTCGTCAACTCGGAAGATTGGAGAAGACATACCACGTCCAGTGTTAAGAGCGAACTTCTTAGCCTTTTGTGGAAGGTGTGCTTTGTACCAGTTACCTAATGAGCTGATATTGATCAGCTCAGTGTTATCCAAATCCTTCTTACTACGTTGCTTCAGATAGAAAGGCATTTCATCAATAATGTCTTTCAAACGTTGAATGTTTTCTGAACGAAGTGCATCGTCTTTAGTAAGTAAGTTGATTGTTGTGCCACGGCAACGAATGTTTAACAGATAGCTATCGAGAACGTCTGTGGAGATTGATTTACCAGTCTGACGAATCTGCACTAGATAGGTCATCACATGGTTGAAGAAACTCCAATACAGAGCAATGTTTCCACGGTTAGCTAAGAGAGGCACAGCATCAGAGCCTGAACGTGCTGGTACTTTAGCAATTTCTCTAAAGTAATACCAAGGATTAACTTTACACTCAATAGCAATTTTAATCATCTCCAACTCAGTAAGTAGTGGAGAGAATGGATCGATACCTTTTAAAGATTGATCATGTAAAGCTAACATAAAGGCATAGTTCTTTATACCCATGGCATAGTACGTACCAGCTAGCTTTAGGTAGGATTCATTCTTGGTATCATAGTCTGGTTTAGCATTGGGGTATCTAGCCCAATCCTCTAAAAATAATATCATACATAGTTCCTTTATTTTTGTTTCCTTATAAAGGAAAGCCGTAGTTAGTCATATTATTTTAAAAATGTAATAAAACCTTTTGGATGATATATCATGACTGAGAGTTTCTATGACTCCAGTTCCATGTTTTCAAAAAGGAAAAGACTGTGGAACTCGTATTGAATAACCATGTTAAAGGCTTTCATGCACTGCGTTCAGAATGTGCTAAGTATCAAACCAAGCTACTGAATGTTTCTGCATCTGTGGAACGAGACAACCGAGTAAAGTTTACTTGTGCATTGGCTACAGGTAATGGTGGTGTTCCAGAAGTCAAGATTGGAAAGATAGCTGTTCTCGCCAACGGCTATATCGTTATTTCTTATTCGACTAAACCGAATCAAGAGGTAGAGATTAAGTTCACCGATTTGCAGGTTCTTGAAGCGCTTCGTTATATCATCGAAACTATCAGAACCTTCAATCCAAAGAATCAAGTTCGTGATATTACTATCTGGAAATTGATTATCAACATGAATACGATTGACTTCGATTATGTTGAAGAAACAAAGATTCATCTCTTCCGTATGGAAGACCGTGTGAAGACTCACATGTACAAAGGTGAATATGTACATAAGAGTTTCAAACCTACTGATACTCTTAATCTGAGAACAGCAACCGATATGGCTTACAGAGCCATGCAATTCCAACCACGTCCATAGGAGTGTCAGTTGACAAAAGCTATCAAGTTAAAAGATTTCGACGCTGCTGAGTATCTTAATTCAGCAGAAGAATGTGCGCTCTATTTGAAAGAGTTTGCTGGTGATGAAAATCAAGTTCTTTTGATTAGTGCTATCTCGGATGTTGCCAGACAGTCTGCCCTCGAAGTCAGTAAAGGCAATAAGGAAATGGGAATGGAAGCAATTATCAACGCCATGGAAAAGATTGGCGTTAAGATTGCAATCACATTAATCAAAAAGGGGATTTCAAATGGAGATTGATTACGTAAAGCATCATTTCGCTATTAAAAGAATCAAAACAGTCCTTAAAGAAAAAGGCTGTGATTTCATCAGTATTATTATTGTTAGAGAAGATCCAGATGGCGGTAATGGTATCTACTTTAATATACAAACAAAACCAGAAAAAGATGGAACTGGATCTAGATGGAAGCATATTCCATTACCCACTTCTATTACAGATGATAAAATTGTCGTTATTAACATCTCTAGACTAGAGGGTGAAAGATCTGACAATATTTATATTCAGTCCGAAACGATTCAAGAGTTGTATAAAGATCTCCAAACCATGGAATCTGAAGCTTCTAGTAATTTGAATATAATCGTTTAACAACCATAACAGCATACTTTAAAGCACATGGTAAATAAATCTTCCGCCTCTCTCTTGTATCTTGCTAAGTTTCTGAAGGATAACAATATCTTCGGAACAGAGATCCGTGTATTGATTCCTATCTGTGGTAATCTCACTGTTCATTTGGAAGCTTGTGAACATGGTGATGAATTATCCAGCATCGCTGAAATTGTAGCTGTTAGTGAAACACGTTACAAAATCTATTTCATTTCTCAGAATTGCGCCAGTCGTGTATTCCCTGATTTCGAAATAAACGATGCTGAACTGCTACCTTTCTTTGCTATGTTAAAGGGTATAGCCAATCGGCTAGTTCCTTTCATGGAAGGTAAATCCATTTCTCAGACGAACATTATCATTGGTAAAGATGATGAAGTGTTCTTCAATGAAGAGATGGTCTTTAACTTCTTTGGGAATTCTTCCAATAAAGAGCTTAAGCCTATCAAGGCTTTGATGCATAATTTCAAAATCAATGAGTTTGCAAAGACTCTTCGGGAGAAGATGCCAAATGGTGAGTGATCTGAAAAAACACCTGGACATTATCAATACGTGCTTCGAGCGTAATGGCATGAAGTTCCTATCGATTCACGGGAATGTCAATACTACGCACAATATGGTCTGTAGCTTTGCTGCTGATTCGTTAAGTGATCCAGATAAGTCTTTCAAGTTTGAACACGATCTCTCCCATAAACTTGAGACTCTTATAGTCAATCAACAAAACCATAATCCCGCCTATAATCTCCAAACCACCGAAACGGAGATTAAGAGTTTTGTCGAAGTGAAGAAACAAGTAGAAGGACTTCTCGGCGATGCCGGTGATATCATCAAAAGTTTCCTTATGGATTTTGCATTAATCAATATCGATTATCAAGATCTTCACACGATAAAGTTCAGCCTCTACGATGGAATGACACCTAGTTTGTTTATCAAGTTCTCGGAATATGAGTTCTTTAAACTTGATATCAAACATGTTTTCCGATCTACAGGCTTAGCAGAACAAGCTAAGTTTCGTCGAAATCGTCTCAAACCGTTCGAACCAACCGAACAACAACCTACCTAACAAGTAGGTAAAAGAAACTATAATGGTTTCTTTTTTTGCTTTAAAGGAATAGAAAATGACTCAAGCTTACGAATGCAGTGGTATTGTTTATGATCTCTTTCAGAACAATACAATCTCTGATGCTATTAAGATCCTAGAGGAGAACGGGATTAAGGTCAAGAAGGATACAGAAACGGAAAAGTATCTCTTGATCTATAGCATGATCAGTTGCTCCAACTCGAACCCGTATGGTCAGAAGTGTCGTGGTCTTATCGTTAACAGTGAAGGTATGACAGTTGGTCGTAAATATGATCGCTTCTTCAATTTTGGAGAAATGATTGATATCACTGGTCAAGTCGATTTCAGCAGAGCCAAATACTATCCTAAGGAAGATGGCAGTCTGATTGCTTTCTGGTTTGATAGAGATCTGAATAAATGGCGTATCAGCACCAAGGGAACCATTGACGGTAAGGGTCCAGTCAAAACAGTAGGTGGCCCTCCATATCAACTGTTCGATGAATTGGTCTATGAAACATTGGGTAGCAATGAGAAAGCTTTCCAACTACAGATGGACATCATTGCAAATGCTTTTCAATATGACATCCGTGATTTCAGTTTTGTTTTTGAGCTTTGCACCAAACAAAATAAAGTGATCACAGATTATCAAGAAGACAAGATGATCCTCTTGAATATCTTCTTGAATCATCCCGATGAGTATCCGATTGATCAAGAACATTTCGATCAACTGGCCGATTATCTTGGTAAGACGTTCAAAAACGTTGAACCGGTGAAGGAGATTACTGGAATCAATTCCAAGGAAGAAGCTCTTGAGTATTGTAAATCTCTAAACGGTCTGAAAGAAGGTTTGGTGGTTTACGATCCAGTAAATGGTATCCGTTTGAAGATGAAGAGTCCCCGTTATGTTTGGGTGGCGAACATCAAGGGTGAAGATGAAGCCCCTAGCTTGTCTAAACTCGCACAGATTCCATACACTGGTGAGATCGAGGAGTTCTCTGCCTACTTCCCAGAGTGGGCTCAAAGTCTTCGTTACATCAAGGAGGTTGTTGATTTCAGATTCCAAGCACTGGAAGCAATCTATAAGGGAATGTGTGTTTCTTCCGAGGATACGTCCAGAGAAGCCATGGCCCAGTTTGCAAAGGATCTGAGAGAACGTGTGCCGAATGCTTTCTATCAGAAACTTTTCTTCATGGCTAAGCGTCAGAACAAAACACTGCTAACCGTTTTTAAGGAAGCAGATGTTAAGTTCTACGTTGGTTTCTTTGAAGAAGCGCACAAGGAAATTCAAGCCTCTATTCCAAAATAAGTAAGCAATATATAATAAAGGGGAGTTAGAAATAACTCTCCCTTTATGCCACTTATTTAAGGTACACCAAATGGAAGATGAATCTATTGTTCTTAGCCGAGAGGATATTAACAATATTGTTGCAGATGTTCGTGCATCTGTGCAGGCCATCGAGAAAGGTTCAAAACTCCGCAAGCACATCATGAACATGGTCTCCATGAATAACATCATGCGTGCTTTTATCTACAACTATAGCATGGATGTAGATTGTAAGACGATTCAAGAAAAGCTCCTTCAGACTGTACTGGCTGTAGAAGCTCGAAGGGATCGCAAGTTCCTCATTGCTGATATCGAAGTCTTGAAAGAAGCAGTTGAGAAATACGATGTTCTTTTGTTCTCGGCAACAGAAGAGCAGGTTTCAGAGATTGCACTATTCGTTAAGAATAACTCTGGAGACTGTAAGTATATCGTGAAACACGGTAAAGAACTCAAGTCTTCTCGCAATTAAGGAACAGTCATGGTTACTTTGGTCAGCATCGCATTTTTGTTGTTGTTCTATTATGGTGCACGTAAAGGTAAACCAGTACTCAGCCTCATTGCTGGTATTGTGTTACTTATCGCACCACTCTCTGTGGATGTTATTATCCATGAGTACCATGAAGTTGTGAAACGCATTGAAGCTGTTGAACAACAAAACCCTAATATCCAAAAGCAATCTTTGAAAGGAAAAATAGCATGAAGACTTTTTCATTCCGCGCTGAGTGTGCGCGAGATGTATCTGCTCTCCAGGTCGAGTGTGAGAGAGCAAAGTTGTCTACATTGGCACAGATCACACCAGATGAGGTTTTACCAGATGTCGAGGTAGAACTCGAAGCCGACACAGACTTGGAACATCTTCGCAGCTTGATGCGTAAAGTGCAAGATGGCCACGTCATGGTTCAAACATTGCGCGAGTGCCCTCTGAAAGAGAATTCACTCGAACGTGATTTCAACATCAATCCATTTTAAAAGGAGCTTAATCATGCGTTCTCTGTCTCTGAAAACATTCTCTTTCCTTGTTGTGACTCCTAAAGGTCTCTTTGGTTTCCAAGAACAATGCGAGAAAGCTGAAGTTACTGCAATGGTTTCTGTTGAGCCAGATTCCAAATTCCCAAATGTTAAAGTGGAAGTAAATACGAATGCTGATCTTGAAGAGATGCGTGGTTTCATGCGCAATATTCAAGATGGTGAAGTAATGCTTCAGACATTGCGTCAATGTCCTTCTTACCAGAACACTTTCGAACGTGACTCTAGCATAACTTAAAAAGGTAGACAAATGGCTGATATCATTGCCGAGATGACAGAATCTCTCCGTAAGCCAATTACGGAACGTATCAAAGCTGAGTTCACTACTCTTGCACATCAAACTGCTTCAGCTATGGTCAGTAAGCATTTCAGTAAGTACAACATGCATACTCAAGGTGGTGTGATCAAGATGACTGGCCCAGGTTATCTTGAGATTGAAGGTATGCTCGATAAACTCTTTGGATCTGAGAAGATGAAAGAGAAGATGCAAAAGTTCTTCGATGAGAACTATGATCGCATCTTTGCTGAAACCATGGAAGAAGCAATTAAGCACGGTATCCGAAAAGAAATCTTCGATGATGCCAGAACCATGGCTGGTGAGAAAGCAAAGGAAGCTAAACAATAATGTCGACAGCCAAGACTAAGATATTGCAAAGTTTCTTCTACACTGAACTTGGTAAAGCTTTTCTTAATTATGATCCTGTATCAGATCAAGTAAAGTTCATCAAAGCTGCTGTTATTGAGGAAGACGGTGTTTGGCACTACCTTGCAAACTGGAGAAGTAAGGAAGATGCCCTCAAGCAACTCCAGAAGATCAAGGACAAGAATCCTAACAATCAACGGGTGGTTCGAAGTATCGACAGTGTGATTTGTAAAATTAACCAATCACGTAAACGATATGTCAATCACTGGATTGTCCAATCTTTGAACAGGAAGTAATATGCTCACTCATCCAGAACCGTATCTCCGAATTCCGCTGCTCAATGAAGTAATCAAGGGCTTCTTGGAAACTCCATGGAATTCTCCACCTGAAGCACTCATGGGTAATGTGATGGCTTCTAAGGAGTTCAATACTCTTGGCTTTAGTATCCCTCGTCAAACTGGTAAAACCCAGACTCTGAAGAAGATCTTCCTGGAAGACTTTCTCCAAAGTAACGTGGCATTGCTAGTCAAGCTCAGTCACACCAAGAAAGAGATTCTGGATAACGTTCCTAAGAATCTCCGACAAGCTGTGGGTGCTCGTATCTTCTTGACTGTTCGTGAACTCAATGCAGCCGAAGATGTCTTCCCAGACAATGGGAAACGTAATCTGTTGCTGGCTGACGATTACACAGTAGACGGTATCTACCGTAGTCTGGACAAGAAGAAGTACGATGTACCTATCAAGGTACTTGCTCTGGCAACGTAAACAGACAACATAAGGAGCCTAGGGGAAACCCTAGGCTTTATGACGTATGACAAAAGAAGAGCTTGGTAAGATGGTTATTGAAAAACATATCCATGATCTCGATGATCGTCAGAAGAAGCTTCTTCGTGAAGGTAACTTCTACATCAGAAAAACACTCAAAGGTAATTTGAAGATTATCTTTCCGTTAACTAAAAAGGATTATCCAAAGAAAAAGACAGCATAAAAGCCCAGGGTTTTCCCTGGACTAATAGCCCTTTATTCGAATGTACCACCAGACGAATAAAGATCCCTTCAACCACTCTTCTTCGAGGACCCGAAATGTCTAAACAAGAAATAGCTAAAGAGCTGCTCCGTAAATGGAGACATGAGTTGGATCTCAATCAAATTGAGAAACTCCTCACAGGAAAGTTCTTTATGAAAAGGGTGCAAGCTTCTTCAGGAAGTAAAGCATTCCAACTATACTTCAATTAAAGTACTTTCATAATATATGGTAAAGGATAGCATAAAAAGAGTGACCTCACGGTCACTCTCTTATGGTTCTTCTTTTTTTGTTGGATTAGAAGTTGCCAGTAGCTTGAACGGCAGAAGCTGCCAGATTCGAAATACCAGGCTCGTAACCAACGTTGGCGTTCAGAACTTCTTGGCTGATCTCGCGGATGAAAGCTTCACGCAGATAAGGATTAGCATTGGTAATGTTAATCGTATCCATGATCTGCTGAGCAAAGCGGTCAACACCCAAACCAACCTGAGTGATAGCGGTGAACTCAATAGAGAGTTCTTGCAGTGACAATGCACTAGTCACGTCACGACGACCGATAATATCACCAGTACCCTTAGGGAACATGTTAGTGCACAACCACGACTTCACTACACGGCGATGAGTAGGATCAGGTTCAATGAACATCATGGTCATGGCGTACTGATCTGGCAGCATGTCAGTAGGATAGCCAGAGGCCAGCGTACCAACGTTTGCTTGCTTCGTATCAGGGTCCATCAGACCATATTGAATCCACCACGACAGGAACGACTGGATAGGACGGCCATACTTCTCGAAGAAGTTAAAGACCGGTGCACTACGAGCACGTTTCACATCGATGATTTCATCTTGTTCTTCACCAGCACCACCCACAGGAGTAGTAGTAGTGTCGACAGTCAGACCACTTTGCAGACCTTCGATAGAACGAGGATGCAGTTCCACCAATGCACGAAGCTGTGCAGTCAGTGAAGCACTGTGAATACTGTTCTGGAAGAACTTAGGTGCTGCAATCAGAATAGGGAACATGTTACGCTGCACATAAGCAGCGTTACTGACCCATTCACCCAATGCATTGGACAGACCAAATTGACCACCGTAACGGAGGTCGAGCATTGGATTAGTTACGCCTTCAGACTGGGCGCGGCCTTCTAGCAAGGCTTCAGTAACTCTCGTTGTCATTTGATATCCTCTGTAAACTGTTAAAATTTAGAAACCCCCTACTACGGATGATAGTAGGGAGCTATTTACTTTATTGACGTGTTTGGTTGCCTTCGTAGTCGTCGAGGCGGTAAGCCGCAACGCTAGAGGTCATTACAGTCTTCATATTAGCAGCGAAGATCTTGGAACGCAGGGACCAAGAATAACCACGCTTCAAGTCAGCATCGGTGAAGTAAACTTCAGGCTCGATGATGAAACGACCATCGAACTTATATTCGATAGCGTTGTTAATGAAGTTCTCGCAACGTTCTTTCAACTGACCATTGGACAGGTTATCAACGCCAGAGAAGTATCTCCAAGCACGATCATGAATCTTATTCAGTTCGCAGATCGCCAGTACCGTAACCACGCTGTTCAGAACAGAAGTGTCGTCTTGGTACACCGTCTTCGTCGCAGGAATGAAAGCATTCTTACGGTCGAAGTGCATGATCCAGTTCAGACCAGCTTCCCAGTCACGGTTACGTGCCAGGGCAGGGGTGAACAGAGCACTGTAGTCGGTCAGCTCTTCCATGATGGAATTAGGAGCACCACCGATACCACCACCAATCTTCCAACGACCATTAGCTGCACCCATGTAGGCTGCCAGCTTCTTACCGATTTCGTACAGAGGCGAAACATCACCCTTCCAAGTGCTAGAACGCAGCTTGGCAGTACGGCCTTGGATATAAGCACGCATCACAGGAGTACCGAAGTAATCAGACTCAGGGAAGTTCTCAGCACGGGTACGCAAAGCGATAGCCAGTGAGGTTTCTTCCGAAGGAGTCAGACGCTTAGCACCTGATTCAAAGGTCGACAGGAACACGCAAGTATCTCTACGCTGAGCAATGAAGTTCAACATATCGTACTTGGTTGCCAGAGGGTAACCCGAGTCGTACATAACCGACTCAACGTGGATAGCGTTCTCTTGCAGTTCCGAGTTAGGATTGTTGTATTCCTTCACACGAGCTGAAACCAGCTTAGCGAACTCAACATCATTCATCGTACCATCGCTACCGCTTTGGTTGAAGATGTTGCTTACAGACGACAGAGTAGTACCAGTCGTATCCAATTGGAAAGTATCATACTTCCAACCAGAGAAGCTGTGACCACCGAAGATGTTCATCAAGTACTTCTGATCTTCCGTTGAATCGGGATTGAAGTCTGAAGAATACTCAGTGCCAACAGGCAGAGCCTTCATGTATGCCATTTCACGGTCAGAGAACTTCTTGAGCAGCAGATCAATGTTTTCTTGATACACATGCACATCACCGAAGTCACCCAACTGGATAGGATAACGTACATCCTTCACGTTCTGGTAAGCATCCAGGAACACATCTCCAATGCTGATAGAACCAGTAGTGATCGGGTTAGTAGCATTAGGAGCCAGAGTCACGAGGACGTTCTTCTCACCAGACAGGTTTTCCTTAATGGTAACCGTGGTAGCTGCTTCTTCACGTCGAACCACAGCCATACGGAAGGGGTAGTACTTGCCACGAGGCAGGATACGTGAGTCAAACGAATAAGCGCTGGTCTCGGTAGGAGTCCAGATACGGAAACCGGTGTAGTTACCATCTTCACCAACAGAAGAAGCTCTGAATTGGAGAATAGGATAAACCTTAGAGGTGGTAGGAGCAACAGTACCTGGATTAACCACGATACCCACTAATTCAATAGAGGTAGGGTCGCCTTCAGGCAGTGAACCAGTAGAAGATCCGGTTTGGATTTCAGCTTCACCAAAGGTATGGATCTGATCCTTATCCGAGATGGTAGAAGTCACCCACTTACCAATGTGACCAATTGCTTGGCCCTTGACCACTGGTTCGAGAGTCAATTGATCCAACACATAGCTGCCATCTGGATTACGTTCGTAAACATTAACCAGGGTCTCGGTCACTTCGAGGCTCAGCAATACGTTAGCAACTGGGCCAATGTCCGCAGGGATGATACGTTCGATCATCTGGGCATTGCCTTGGCTATTGAACATATTTGAATACAGAGTAGAGTGGTTAGCCCACTTCTTTCTCAGATCAAATGTATCATCGCCGTACATCTGGTTACGGCTTGCACCCACCACCAATTGTGGAGTAGTAGGGCCACGCTTTGCATAAATGTATTGCTTAGGAAGGTGGGTCGGTACTGACTCAAATTCGAAAGGCAACGCACGAGTACTCAGATCCTGAGTACCTAGCGGATTATGCATAGGTGCTGCGTTGATGATCGTTGAGTTTGTCATCAAATTTCTCCTATAAAGGTCTATCTAAAACAATGTAAATATTACTATATTACTCGGGCAGCAAACTTTAAATGATGTGTAAGAAAAGATGCAGGCCGTCTGCAACTATAGCCCGAATCATAAGTATTATGGAATCCGCTATTTGTGATAGCTGTATAATATCCAATTTTTATTTTTGGTATCGGGCCTCTTTTCTAATTAGAGATTAAATATACCTAGATTTATAAAGGATTGTAAGATGACTATCTACAATACGGCTTTTGATACCAGCACTGGAGCGGGTTTCAAAACCAATTACGATTCTATCGTGAAGCAACTCCAGATGGCTGTCATTAAAGTAAATTTCGCCGATAACAATCGTCGTATTGCTAATGAAGACTTTGGCAATTGTAAGAATCCAGCAGCTACTGTGTTGACCAATACTACACCAGAAGAAGTTGCTATTCCTGCATTTCCGTTTCCTCTTTTCTTTAATAGTCCTACTAAAGATAAAGAGAGTGAGTCTTACGTAGTCTTTGATGGCAGACCCTTTATTAGTGGCAATCAACTCGATGCTGCTGGTCAACTTAATGTTAGACTGACCACTGAGTACAGTTTGAATAAAGCTATGGCTATTCTGACTGCTTACTGGGGTGGTGAGAAGTATAACGATTTCAAGTATCTCTCTAAGACTCCTATGGCAGCTTATGCTTCACTGGTATCTGAGAGTATTGCTCGTCGTTATGGCTTAGATCCTAAAGATCAACTGATTATCTCAATCGTTGCATCTGCGTTCTATTCTAACTTGTTTAACGAACAAACTACTCTGACTGAGAATCAGAAAGTAGCCTGTGTGCCTAACATCGCAGCAGCTACCTTTGCTAAGTCGGACATGATTTTTGAGACTCTTGATAAGATCAATAATCTCTCGAATCTTAAGGATCTGGTAGATTCTATCAAAGTCTGTACTGAGAATCCACGACTGGATGATCTGAACGTTGGTATTATTATCAGTGTGATCTCTGGTACTTGGTTTGGTACTAATGGTAAAGCTATTGTTAGTGCTGCTTTGGAACATCCCCCTACTTGGGTGACTATCCTCTACAGTGCTTTCACTGAAAGATCATTTAAGAATTCAGGTCTCTCTAAGGTCGTTGATAAGTATCGCGGCAACAAGGGTGAAGTTGAATTCACTAGAGCGATGAAGAATTTGTTTTCAAAAGCAAAGTCAGGTTACTGATAGGCTCTAATGTTTTAAGTTAATATTGGAGTCAGGTTATTTAGCCTGACTCCTTTATGACGATTCTTTTTTATTGAGAGCAACAATGAACAAATACGATTATCTTAGGAAACATGCTCTAAGCAATGTTTTCATTTCACCAACTCAAGATAGACAGTGTATCATCGAGCCTTTCAGACTTACGCCAGTCTATGGAAAGAAACGATTCGCTACTGTTGATCTGTGGAGTTCTGTTAACCTACCAGACGATACATCCACTTGGCATGTCTATCAAATTGGTGCTATCCATCCCACAGTCTTGAACTTCTTTATCAAGTGTGATGATTGGACTAGCTTAGCTGATACCTGTAATGATCGTGGTATGTTGGCTGATGCTTACGTTGCATCTGGTTTCCAATTACCTAGATTTGATACCTTTTATCGTTATACTGAAAATAACAGCTTGATCTTAGCTGTTAAGTTTAACGACAAGTACAAGATTGATTTGGATGTTGAGCAGGTGTACTTGAGAGTATACTCTAATGCTTACTTCAACTCTGTGAGATCAACAGATATCCCTAAGGTAGTAGTCTTCGGTAAGAATGCTACTGCTGCTGATATCGATGCATTACACGAAAAAGAAACTGAACTACTTGCACATAACACTGGACTTGTCTCTTGCTATGTCAATGGTCTCTTAGTAAAGAGTTTCAACGATCATCCTCTAGAAGTAGGTGATAGTGCTGAATTAGTCTACGACTCTTCTGTCTATGATGTCATTGAATTCAAGGTAAAGACCCTGGAAGCATTTGAGAGTATCTTAGATAAGAAACGTAAGCTGTTGGTTCATAGACCAAAGAACGATTCTTTCCAGATTGATTATCAAGATGATATTGATGTCTATCTGATACAAAAGTTAGGAGCAGGTGGTCCTAGTGAACGTGGTGTTTATTACCATAAGAACGATGAAGACAGTCTCCGTAATCTGACTCATAGAGACTATTCAGTAGTTCCATCTTATATTAGAGAGTTCGCTAATACTTTCGAGAAGCTCTATGTTCCAAGAGCATCATTAGCTGCTGACGATATGTTTGTAAGATTACATATCAGAAATGCTGGTGTTAAGAGAGAGTTGAAGTTTGAACATCAACGTATCTTAGAACTCTATAAGCTTGCAGACTCTGAAATTATCAGAGCTATGGTTGGACTCGACTCTACTGTGGATGTCTGGGAAGCTGCTAATCTTGAAAACAGTGACTACATGTTAATGCTCAGAAGCATGTTCAATGATGTTACTGTGGAATTAGCTGAAAAAGCTTACATGTACAACGCTGCTAGTAAATACTTGGCTGACACTCCAGTTAAGATTACTCCTAGTCCTGTTTTAGCTGCTATCGAATTACCTTTGAGAGCTAGACACGGTTGTACTGTTTACGAATACGATGCAGAAGGTCTTCTCATTGGTTGGCATCATCACTACACTGGACTGAACTATGTTGTTAAATCTGATTTAACGGCCTATGCTGAGGTTATTGTGGGTTGGGGTGGCGATGTATTGGATGAGACTCCAGATGTTCGTACAGCCACTTTAAATGATGTCTACGGTTATCGTGTTTATTCGTCAAACAGAGTCGGTAACATCTTTACGAAATATAAAGACATTACTGGTACTGATAAATACACCGTAACCAATGGGTTGTTTGAATGGAAGAGTATCGATACTACTGAGTATCCTTTGCTCAGAAGTGATTCACGTTTCTACGCCAAGGATTACGAGATCTTCATGACTGCTGGTCAACTGGAGATAGAACTTGCAGCTAAGCAAGATCGTGGTACTGGATTGGCTCTGTACAAGATGGATGTCCCATTAGGTCAATTAGATGTCTTCCTCAATAAGAAATCTTTGATCCGTGGATTAGATTACTTCTACAGAGAAGGTAAGGTAATTATTACCAACAAGGAATATCTGAATGATCCATTGAGACTCAAACAGAATATCCATGTCCGTTTTGCTGGTTTCTGTAAGAAAGACCTCTCCATTATGGAGGAGGGAGATGTTGGATTCATTGAACATGGTCTCTTATCTAATAACAATAGATACGATATCCGTGATGATAAGGTTCAGCGAGTAATTGTTGGTGGTAGATTCTACCACAAAAACGATTTAGTATTCTCTGAATTCCATAGCGGAGTCAGTATTACTGATGACCACAACGGTTTACCTTATCTGGTGAAAGATATCTTAGTCCCAGTGAAACCATACACTGTGAGTGATACTTACGAGTTAAGAGATAAGTCAATTGCTACTGACAAGGTAGTGAGTGACTACATGACTATCAAGATCCCACAACCTCCTAGAGGTGATCTGGTGGCTATTCCAAGACGTTATCAAGTATTCAGTCCCTTCATTACGAAACTGATTATGGATCTGCGTTTAGGTTATCTCAGAATTCCACCTACAGCTAAGGGATACAGTAGACAAGAAGTATTGGATATCTGTAAACCCTATGAGTATTTGCTTGAGGCTGATCCTATTAAAGATCCTAACTCTCAAGATATAAGATACGTAGTTATCCATCCTCACCCAATGCCATACGTCATTGAGTTGAATCTGAACTCTTATAGATTCATTCACAAGGTCGTTGAAGAGTATTGCAGAGGTCTGGTAACTCTTTCACCTTCAGTAAAAACGGCTTAATAATGGAATTTAACTATGGCAACTAGTAATCCGAACATTATCGGCTCAGATGGAGCCGTACCGCAGTATGATCCCGATGGTAGATGGACTATCTGGAATCTAGATGAAATCTACATTGGTGGACCTGCGACTCGTAAATTCGTACCTAAGATCAACGACTACGTCCGTGATCTGGTTAATAGAAAAACTTTCATCATTACTGGTCTCAGTGCATTACTGATACCTACTATGGTTGATGTCAACGCTATCGATGGGGATGTGTTGGACGAAGATCTGATTATCGGCCCTAGTGCTGGTAGACAATCTGAAACCTACCGTGTCTATGTTGATGCTTCCACTGTGCCAGCTACACTTTGTGTGGATGCACGACTGAAGGTCATGGGTAGCATGACTAGCTATGCTAGAATCTTCCGTGGTACTGATTTGTCGGCAACTGGTGAAGTGGTATCTGTGGTTTACTCCAATGGTCAATATCTTGATGATAAGATCGCTCTGGAGTTGGCTGCTTACGATAGCCATGATAACCACACAATCAAGAATGTTCCACCTGCCCATACCAACAAGGTTATCAAAGATGGTGAACTTCTGACGTTGGTGATCTATAGCCAAACTGATCGAGTAGTAAGTAAGAAAGTGCTGATGGCTGAGAATACTTCTTACATTAGAAGTGTGAATGCTAATCAGAAGTACATCTCACATGTTTCGATCAAGACACCATTCTTGGATGTTACCGATACTCGTGTTATCAAGTATCCTATCAACGTTCCAGTAGCTGGTTTGAATATCTACGGTAATGTCCATTATAGTGATGGTAGTATCCGTAGCTTACCTGTAGATGGTACTAAGTTTAGACTGCTGGGTCTTGAATCGTTCGTAGCGACTATTGTTGGTCAAGAAGTACCTCTAGTATTGTCTTATCGTTTAGATGCTGATGAAACGGTCTATGGTGCGGTTTCTTCTGATGGTAAGTTCATCACTGAACCGTTTACTCTGCTGACTCAAGTCGAAAACGGTGTGTTCACTCCTAAGCTCTACGCTTACCCAGAGTGGAACAATACATTGAGTGTATATACGCTTCGTTGGTTCCTGATGGATCTGCGCCGTGATATCATGATTGATGTTACAGCATTTGTTCGCTTCAATGAGAACAGTGATGTCTGGGCTGGTAATACTTACAACAACATTCAGAATCTGTCTGTTCGTGTAAACTTGAGTGATGTCTCGGAATCCTTCCCTGACTACATTCATACTCAGACATTGTTTATCATCCTTCGCCGTGCAGGTAACGTGGCTGGTTCTAAGTTTGAGATTGGTTTTGAACCTAATCAAGCTAACCTCTTTGGTCAGAACCTTGAAGCTTCAGCAGCTATGACTAACCAGAATCTCTGGAAGGTTAACCTGAAGAATGATATCGGTAATATTGGTGCATGGATTGATCAACTCTATTACAACACTAAACCACTCTTCAATATCATCAGAGAAGACCGTGCTGTAATGCCTACCCACTTCGCTATCGTGGTGGATGGTGCTAGGTTCGAGCAACCAATCACATCTTGGGATAAAGACATTACTGTTAACAGTAACTTGGATCTTTACTCCAATATCTATATTGAGTTCTTGAAGATTGATGCTGGCAATACACTGAAGCTCTCAGTGGCTGGTCTCCCAATCAAGAAGGTATAAAGACGACATAAGTAGGAGTGGCCTAGGCCACTCCTTTTATGCCGATTAAGTAGTCTTAAGGTTGATAACATCAAGGTACACATTCAACATATGCTTCTTTTTATCTGTACTAAGGAGAAATCCTGGACTGAAGTCCGGGAAGAAGATAACCTCTTTACATTTCTCTTTAATCTCAGCAGGCGCCGAATCATCGATGACAGTGCTGAATCTATAAGACCTAATCTTTTTATCAGGTATGAATCGCCTCTCAAAATGCATTATATACACAATGTCTTGGCAATAGAACTTTACCGAATAACCTTTTATATCACCCTCAAACAGAAGACTATTTCTTCCATCTGTAGTGTGTTTTGTAACCACCCATTTACCAATGATTGCGTAAAAGAGATAAGTTAACCATTTAGATAAAGTAACCATACTTCTATTATCCCGAATAATAATGCATCGTAAAGGCTCGGATAACAATATAAAGTAATAGAGCTACTCTCACACTAATAACCAAGCTGTTATTTTTAGTGGTGGTTGCTTTTCTAACAATCTTCTCAGAGAGTTCTCTAATGCGTTTAATCTCGGCATCATTAGTTTTAGAAGACATGTAAATACCTTTAAGCCTGATCGAGAGATTGATCAGGTTGGCATTATTCTTCATAACGGTTCTATTATCAGAGAGATAATTGAAGCTATGCAGTAGAGTTAGTTTAACCAACTCCTCAATGTCTTTTGAGCTATGATAGCGATAGTTATCAGAGACCCATTCTAAAGTTTGCTCTACTAGTTTTCTCGGAGCGGTATGAACCACGCCTTCTAGTGCATCGAGAATCTCAGGCTTAATGAATGTATTTCTTTCTGGAAGAACGGAATACACATAGTTAACGTAAGATCCAAGATTCTTGGTCTTATCCTTTAGAACTTCTTCACCTTCAAATTCAAAAGAGTTTGAAGACGTTCTGATTTTGTTACCTCTCTCGTAGGTTTTCATAAACTCAGAGTAGATGTTCTTGAGCATGTCACGAATTCTACTTTGAGTATCCGTAATTGCATAGAGGATGGCATCATCGTCCATGTAATTATAGATTGTTTTGTAATGAAGACCTTGCTCACTACAGATATCTTTAGTACGATTTTCTAACAGTGCTGACCACGAACCGAACTGTTTGATAGCGAACTTATTACTCAATTGTGCGTATGTCGCAGCAGCAATTTGGGGGTCTGCTGGGAATTTGAAATAATTAAATAATAAGCTGGTTAAGAACTTATATAGAATAATCAAGTTTAAACTTTGAATTGTTCTCTCGATAGTTTTCTTGTTCAGCTTAGAAGTCATGAACTTGTGGATCAACCACATGCAGATATGCACGAAAACATCAGAAGAAACTATTCGTTCTGTATTGATGACCGAAAGAGCATGGAGCTGCTCTTCAATCTCGACATCATCAATCCCAATAACGTCCGAGTAGAATCGATTAAGATCGTCCACCGTAAACCTAACCACTTGCACTCCAGTTAGGTTCCCGCCAAAGAACGCCATATGGTCTTCGTTTTTATTAACGAAGGAGATCTGGAAGTTGTTGATCCTGTCTGCTAAACGTTGATCAATGTCAACGTAGTCAGCAAACGTTTCAAACATCTTATTGAGTTGCCCAATGGAAGAAGTCTTATTATCTTCCATCGCTAGGGCAAGACTACCTTCAAGAATCTTATCAAAGGTAGCCATTTCTTCCAGACTCAAACCAAGTACGTTATTTACAGCGTACATTATAAATTCCTACCAATGTAGCTGATAGCTTCAATCAGACCCTCGGCACCGTAGAACACTTTAATGCCGTTTCTCTCATACAGACTCTCGAAAGCCTTCTCAAGCTGAGGAGCATCATTACCAAGAACATTAGCTCTAGGGTTGAGGTTAATCAATTTCTGATAGACCTTAGTACCTTCTGAACCGCTATTGGTAGGAACGGACACCACCAAGATCGTATCATGGTTGGCGTTAGTTTCTTTGTAGGATTGGATCTTATCCACAATCTCTGGTCGGATAGCATCAGATGCTGTCATAACAGCAATGTTAGCCACCACATTAGAAGGATCGCTAGCTAAAGTAGTGAACTCATAGTTCTCATCTACTTCAGTAGCTTCTTCTTTAGTCAGTTTGTCTTTGAGGAGATTGAGTACTATCAAGGTATCATCTTCTTCCTTCAAAGCTTCTGTACCAACAATCGGATTAACACCATTGTCATCTTTGACACGAACATTCGTATTAAGATCAGGAGTATCCTCTTCTGGTTTAATCAGTGGTGTTTTTCTTAATGTAATGTTTAATGCTTTTGTGTAGACTTCAGAAAGGGGACCAGTCAGGATAACGCTATCCTTAACACCTTTGCTATCGTCATAGGTGAAACCGTCTTTTAATCTACCGTTGGTGTCTTGACCTTGCTTAACTTCGGAATAACCGTATTTGTTAGAGTTGCAAGAACTGCATTCTTCTAGTGCAGATTGAATAAGTGACATGATTTAAAACTCCTGTTATCTAAAGCCACCGACTTGTGCTCGGATTAATCGTTCGTAAGATTCTCTATCGTTCATGTGTGCGACTTTGCGCCAGATGGTACGTAGGTATTCATTATATTGTTCTCTAGAGTCTGAATAGGACTCTACGATTTCTCGAAAGGAGCCTAACTCAAAACCGCCTTTGAGTTTACCTTCATCTAACTTCACTCTATATTCATTATAGATGTAGGCTTTAGTACCTAATACGGCAAGTTCCGTAAAGTCTAAGATAGAACCGATCTGGATCTGAGACATAGAGGCATCATAAGCGAGTAGGCATCTGAGGAAGCCTGTTGCTTGTACTCTAGCTGTATCTCTGACCATGACGGTGTTCTCAGCTACGAGTTCGACTCTAGCTGTAGACGGCATGATAATAGTGTTTGCGGAATTAAACAAAGCTTCTGCTGCCTGTCCATTCGCAGTGATACTACAAGGATCATAGATAGCTGTTCTGTTATAAGCTGACAGAGTAGCTGCATCCATATAAGAAATACTTAGCACTGCTAGGATACTTCTACCTTGAGTTAAGTTCTTCGGAATGTGAAAAATTGTCGTGTATTCGTCGCTACTATCTCTAGCTAGGGAATGGGTAGGAATAATTACTTCCGATCCACCTACGATGTTAGCGTCTACAAATACCTTGGGTCTAATAACTTTATTCAGGATCTGTTCATCGAGATTTACTGAGGCTGGTGTCCACGAAAAGGTAAGTGGCTTAAAGACCTCTGTTAAAATCTCCCTTGGTATCGCAAACTTTATTTCAAAGATTGCTCTATCAATTGGGTTTAACTGCATAGCTTAACTCCATACAAAACTTATTTAGTCATATATCATTGCATCGAGTTTAAACGACTCTTTATCAATGATCCACTCTTTTAAGGAGCTTTAAAATGATTCGCCATATTTTATTAATCGTTAGTCTAGTATTCATTCACATGACCAGTGCATTAGCTGCTGATCCAGTACGAGTGAATAACAGATTAATAACTAGTGATTGGATTCCTTCAGTCAATAAGAACGTTAGCAAAGCGCAAGCTGACACTATCGTTCGTCATGTCTTTACAGAGGCCAAAAGACATAAGATTGACCCATTGCTTTTACTCGCTATTATCAAGAACGAATCGACCTTTAAAACGTCGGCAAAGTCTGGTAGTGGAGCAAGAGGTTTGATGCAAGTCCTACCTCGTTGGCACAAGGATAAAATCCGTGGTCGAAATATTAACGACATTGCAGTGAACATTGAAGTTGGTACTATCATCATCAATGACTGCTTGGAAAAGTATAACGATAATGTCAATCGTGCATTAGGTTGCTATTTGGGTGGTAGTAGCGGTAAGTACGTTGCCAAGATTGCTAAGACCCATCGTGAGCTGAAACAGACTTTGGTTACACAAATGTTCGTGAAAGAACAACCTGTAACTATTTTGTCTGAATTTAATAAGCCACGTCAATATCATGCCAAGCTGGCTGAGATGGAATATGAATATATCCTCGCCAGACTTAACGGTGATATTAAGGATATTTAATCATGTTCAACCTCCATCATACTGCCGAAAACTCTCATGAATTAGCTGATGCCTTCTACAAGGCTATTAAGGAATGTCCTTTTGAAAAGAACAAGGACTTGACTGGATGGGCTGATTCCAAGATCCTCTACGATATTGTGGTAGATCATTTCATGGGTGATAATGCGAAAGATGTTCACATCGGTCATAAGAAAATCACTATCGAAGATCCTGATCCAGCAATCAGTGACGATATGAACTCTTATCTGGTAGTGGAATTGATTACCTCCATCCTCACAGGTCGTGTGCAGATGGTGTACAAATTCCCTGTTGATTATTAAGGCAGCATAAAGGGAGTACCTCACGGTACTCTTTTTTTTGTTGTTTTAAAAAGTTTACGACAATATATCATTGATGTGTGTAATAGCGACATAAACATTTGAAAGGGTAACATGTCCGACATTATGAATCCGGTTACTGAAGAAGATCTGGCAGGTCAAGATATTCGTACCAACGAAATCATGGTCTCCCCACCTTCGTTCGCAATGCTGCGTTTCACATTCTTCTTGGATGTGCTCACTACTGACTTGCGTTTCAGTGACGATGTTCTGCCTAATGAAAAGCATTGGGGCATCATTGTCAAGTCCAAGGTGACTCGTGATCCTATTGTGGCAATCTGTGTGGCTGAAGAATCTATTCTGAAAGCTGCTCTCGACATGGTCCTCAAGAATCCTGATGCGATTCTCCAGATGAACGAAACCACGATCATCTGTGAACCAGTCACCAATACGGATGGCTCCAAAGCTATTCGTGTTCTGCAATCACTCACTGTGACCAATAGTCTCTTTGGTCATAACATCGAATCCATTGACTTCAATGAACTCGATCAAGATCAGTTGACCGATTTGCTCAAGATGCACAACAACATCGTCAAAGAGAAGTTGGCTGTCGATGAAGCAGAAGAGCAAGACCATACTTTTGGTCACGATGTCCAAACCGCAATTGTTGAAAATGCAGTTGTTGGTGAAGATGGCATCGTGCTCGGAAAAAGCGACGAGAACGCTTAAAAATCTCAAAACCTCTCATATCCACTTTTCTAAGGAATCCAAATGACAAAAGGTATCATGAACATCTATGGTTGCGGCGGCACTGGCATCAACATTGCTCGCCATATTGCGAATCGTTCACAGGAATTCAACTCCGATGCTTTTGCAGATCGTGAGATCTATTTCCTGGACACCTCAGCAAGCAACCTCGGTGGTCTGACTGCCAAAGATCCGAATGTCTACATCTACGAAGATGCAGACGGCGCTGGTAAGAATCGTCGCCATGTGGCTAATGTCATCATGGAAAACGTCAACCCAGTCCTGCTCAAGTTCAAGCCCGCTGAGATCAACATTGTCATTGCTTCCAACAGTGGTGGCTCTGGTTCTGTGATTGCACCGAGCCTGATCAGCGAGCTGCTCTCTCGTGGTGAGAATGTGATCTTCTTCGGCGTTAACAGTTACGAAGACCGCAAGGCACTGGAGAACGTGATTGCGTCCATGAAGACGTATGAATCGATCTCTAAGCTGCGCGAGAAGCCTGTGGTGGCCTGCATGTTCGAAAACGGTGTGGACTCGTCTGAGAACGCTGTGAACAAGCGTATCTCGGATAACGTGATCATGCTCTCTGCCCTGTTCTCTCGTAACAACGAAGGACTGGATACACAAGATCTGCGCAACTGGCTCAACTACGACAAGGTGACGCACTTTGCTCCTTCCTTCTCCCAATTGGTTATCCAGATTGGAGACGTGAATAAGAGCCCTGAGCATCATCTGATTGCCTCGGCTGTCCTGTCACCTAGCCGTGACAACCATAAGTCTTACGGCTTCATGGTGGACTATCAGACGGTTGGGTATTTCGATCAAAAGAAGACCAATGATCAGCTCAACAACGAGCCGGTCAACTATCTGATCTACGACGGCACGATTGAAGCTATGTTCAAGAAGCAGCAAAAAATGCTGCAAGACATGGACGAGGAAGCTCGTGCACGCACCAGCAAGCGTAGCATCCTCAGCAGCGGTGACAAGGCTGAGAGCAATGGCTTGATGTTCTGATAATCAAAGAGCTACTACCTTCGGGTAGTAGCTTTTATGATTGCAAATTTTATCTTTATTCAACATATAGAATGTTTAAAATTTTACAAGCGTTTTATATATTGTGTAGAGTAGGGGCTTTATGACAATCCCGTACTTTTGAAAGGGTATAAATGTCGTATATTCTCATATCCAATGTGGGAACTTTACTGTGTAAGTATAAACCTATAATCAGTGCTGAATTTAGGGAGATCCTTTCATTTGTAAAGCAACCAACGGATACTTTCGATTTAGGTAATTGGTTTGAATGGTCGTTCAATCATATTTTGAAAGAACGATTCTTCATAGATGTCAGAGGCCACACTGTCAATGCCATTTACCGCGATATCTTCAGTGCCATCGAACCAGAGTACATTAGAGCATTTGTTTATTGTTTAGACCAGAATGCCAATATTCTCGATAGGCTTCCACAGAACCTAACAGCAAAAGCAGTGCTATCAAATGAAAACGTTATCATCGCAACAACTGCTAAGATTGATATCTAGGAACAACAAGATGATTATTCAAGATCCGATGGAGTTCTTTAAGATACCTGAGCATGTTGTAACAATCAACATCGTGGATGTCGTCAATCGTTTCACAACAATGATTGAAGAGTACCTCATCGAAATGGAGCCAGCTTACATCACTAATAGTGGTGCAAAGGTTATTGTTAAGAAGTCAGATAAAATCCTCGATTCTAAAGGTGAGGTAGTGGCTTTTGAGAATTTCCTGAAGCTGGATGGTGATTATCTGCTCAATGGTAATCCCATTGTGCTCAACTCCCTCAGTTCTAGAAAGAATTATCGACCCAGAACCAAGATTGCAATTGCAACCGAGATTCTGATTGCATTCGTAAAGGATGATATCTCAAAGCGCTCCAACTGGGAAGCAGTCTTTGATGTCTACGAGGCTATTGAGCCCTACATCGATAGAAAGTACGATGTCAATGATGTTTGTGGGTACATTGTCGAACGCATTGATCCGTTCATCAGATCCATTATCGATCATTATCATGGAAAGGATTGGAATGTCCATGAAGTGGAATATGATGGATTCCGTCTTACATTGAAGCGCTACGGTGACTGGCGTGCTTACATGTGGAATCAACAGCAATATGATAAGCAACAGCAAGATACCGAACAATCCTAATGAACGCTGCTACATCATTAATCTGCGTGTAGCAGAAGACCATGTAGCAGCCTATGTTCGTAGGAAGTGGGTGAAGGAAGGTATTGATCACAACAACCTCATCCACACTGTGCAAACACATTTAGAGAAGTTTGTGTTTGGAATTGCACAATCAATTGGAAAGTACTACTCTCCGAAAGAATCGTTGCAGTTAGTTGAGGATATCTCTGGTTTGATGGAGTTACTCACAGTACAGTATTCTATCCATAATGGTGCAACGTTAGAGGATGGACTTCTACAAGCTCAACACTTAAAAAAGATGGTTGAGGATTATATTCTTCAACAACTATCAGCGGCAATGAGTAACCATGGTGTCTTTAACCCAACTATCAAGAGATACAGCGCTCGTCCACAGAATGACAAAGGATTCCTTTTCTGTTGTTGAGAGGGGATCACGCACTTTTTCGTTGTCAGTAGGTGACTTTGCTTATCTTTTCGAGAGTGCTCAACAAGGTTTCTTTTCTGCATTGAGAAGGAACTTTAGCTTCTGGCATTTGTTCTACTATGCTTTGGAGTGTCCTACATTGGATGACTTCATGAGCATTATGGATGATGAATTAGAGTACAGTCTCGATTTCATGAGTATAGACCACAGTGTCTTATACCTAGGGTTAGAGTATTTCTATACGATGCTTTTCGATAGATACCTCATGCCACAATTCACACTCTTGAACCTAGATTTCAATCACAGTCAGAGAATCAAGGTTTTAGGTAAGGAAGGATTAGTCGTATGGCTAAATGTAAATTGATCTTGCGTAAACTGGTTTTGGATGATAAAATATCCACTGCTGTAATGAAAAGTTTACTGGATGCTATTGATATTTTTGAAAACACAGGTGGTTCTACAATTGACCGCGATGGGTTTTTGGATGCACTGGTTGATGGTATCAATATCTGTAAGGTAAACAATGCAGTTCAGATGACTTATCTGAATTGGCTTATCTACGATAGCATTCAAGTACTTGAAGGCTTTAGCGATAATAGTTACGATGATTTGGAAAGCGTAACACGTAAAACTCTCACGTATTTGATGAAACTCGTGGCTGACAATCCTGATGCTTGTAAAGCCTACGTAAGTTTCGAGGATATATCTTCTGATGGTGAATTAACCTTAATTCTGGAAGATCGTGAAATGAATTTTAAAGGTAAAATAGACAACGATGTGAGGGACATGTTCTTAGAAACCAATACTGGAGATCACATGAACGTTTCTCTTCGTGAACATCTTGCAATCCTTGGTGAACTAGACAACCGATATGATGGTCTGTTAGATTATCCTCAGATTATCACAGACATCCTCAATCGACTCGATAGAAAGATCGAAGATAAGTTGGATATTAAACGTGCCGTATCAGGTATCAATCTCAATGATTATCTGCTACGGGAAGATCTCGTCGTTAATGAATACGATGGTGATGAGTACAACAAGAAAAACCACGAGCTTCTCATGGCGCTAGCTATGAAGCTTATGGAAACTGTCTTAGCGTTGAAGATTCATCGCAATGACCGAATGCATTATGTGCCTTTGCCGGTGGATGCATGTGGAATTTGTGTATTCATTGCAGAGCCATTTGTTGGAAACATAAATGTCAAAGAAATTGGCTTCTTTTAGTCCATCAGAAGCCTTCTCTATCATCAACGATATGATGAAGGCATCTGGTGAGACGATTCCTTTCAGAGCTATTAACGAAGTCATTGTCTACCTTGTCGAGAACATGGATCTGAACATGGCCTACGCTAGTAGCTTCTGGAATATCAAAGCACTCTCAAAGTTTGCTACTGATACTGGAACCATGCCGAATCTAGTCAAGCTTACGCAGCAACAATTAAATCTTGTGATGAATATGTTGCAGCCAGTAGGTCTGGCTTTGTTCGGTATCATTTACCAGAATAAACTTTTCAAGGAGGGAGGTAGAGATACCTTTCCTTATATTGTCGTAGATGTCAATAATGGAATGGTTATTTTGGAAGAGGATACCATTTAAAAGGAATTTGAAATGGGTACTTTAAAGAATGGTTCCAAATACACGTTCGCTACGATTGCACCAGCAGTCTTAGGGCACAATTTCAGAAACATGGTACTGGAGGGTGAGTTTAGCTATCGTCTGGCAGCTAAGACTTATCCTGTGGATACTACAGCCGCTATGGTAGCCGCTTACCTACCAGAAGGCATCAGTCGTGATCAGACCACTTATACCTACTACCTCTTCAGGTCTGAGGACAGTGGTAGTGATCTGATGATTGCATCTGAATGGATCAGAACTGATTCTATTCAGGAGAGTCTTGACACCTATCAAGACATTCGCATCCATGGCGCGTCTCAAAAGGACATCGCCATTATCAAGAATATTCTGGGACTGGCTGGTTTCAGCACAGTGAGTGTTCTCTCCACCTAACCGTTAGGAGATTTGTTTGTTTAACTCAACAGGAGGCATCATGCTTAGTAGATATTAGTTAATCTAGGAGCATGTATGTCAAGAACTATCCGCCGTATTCATCCTCGTCACCAAAAGTGGTACTACAAGGATTACAACATCGTTAAAGAAATCGAACACTTCGGTGAGTTCTACGATGGTAATTTCTGTTACGCTACCCACTACCTGAGCGTCGAGGGTTTCTACGATGAGAACTACAGACGAGATCCCGGTCTGATCGTTGCTTTGAAGAAAGCTCAAGCAGCTAACGATAAGGATCTCTGGGCTAGACTCAATGGGGCTGGTCCCATTGATCTCAGAGTTTGCAAGGGCTACACTGAGTACGAAAAACGTGCTTGGCGTCAATCCTTCAAGCAAAACAAAAACGTCGCAGATTACGAAGATTGGGACTACGTTAAGTACCCCAAGCTGCGTTCCTTCACCTGGCGTCAGTACTAATATTAGGGCAGCCTCAGGGCTGTCCTTTTATGTTGTCTATTTTTCTTTTTGAAAAAACCTATATAGTATGTATTGAAAAAAGAAGAGTTCTAAAGACCCACGTCGATATGCACCCGTTTTGGTTCCTCGTCCAAAATAAAGGGTCTTTATGTAAGAGGTAGACAGAGCTATAAATAACACTAGGTGGATTCGAGTCGTTGTTCCTTTACCACCATATCGTCAGGCGAAGACGTATAAGATGTTATTAAATAGTTTCCACTAATCGGTGTAAGGTGGAACCTGTAAAAACAAAAAGGTGCATATTTTGTTGTTGTGTTGTTGAAGCGAGAGGGTAGGGGTGGCCATTGGGCTGCCCCTACCTTTATGCCGCGTCTTTTTCATTTTGTAATTATTATCAGCTAGACCTATCTTTTGTGTGAAGTAGAAAGGTAGAAAAAAGATGTCTTCGGAATTTAAAAATCCATTCCTGCTCCCTGCTGAGCACTATACTCGTGATATCAGTCCAGTGAAACATTACGTTGAGCAGGCTGCACATTTCCTCCATACTACCAAAGGTATTGCGGTGGAGCGAGCACGAGAGCTAGTAATTGAGAAGATCAAGAATCGTGAGTTCCCTCGTATGAGAGATCCGATGGTTACGTATCTGTACCGAGATGAAGATACTGGTGATCGTCGTGTAGAACGTATTCCTCTGAGTAGATACATCGGTGAAGTAATTAAGAATCGTGAGATCATGGCACCCACCATGACTACGTACATGCCTCCAGATAAACGTCAGAGTATTCTGGCACTGGATATTGATGATAAGGTTAAGCAACGTGGTGTAGCTAAGAAAGCCATGTTTGCAGCAGAAGCTCGTGGTGATAAGGTTCGTCAGTTCTTCGAGAACATTACACAAAAGGGTACTAAGCTTCAAAACAATAGTATCTCTGGTGCCCATGCAACACCAAGTAATCCATTGTTTAATCCATCTAGTCACAGCACGCTCACTAGTAACTGCCGTATGACTAGTGGTTATGGTAATGCAAACAACGAGAAGCTACTCTCGGGTAATCGACATTACTTTAACTTTAACATCATCCTCAACAATATCGTTAGTATTACTAGTTATAGTGATTATACGAAGATTGCTGCTGCAATGGAGAAGTACGGTCTTCATACTCCTTCAGTAGATGATGTCATGGATTGCATTATCTACAGTGCTTCGCTCTATGGTTTGGATATGAACCGTAACATGTTGAAGGTTCGATCCTACGTTGAGAGACTCAACGGTCTGCAACGTGCTGCTTTCGTCTATACTGGTGACCTGCACCACATCAAGAAGCACAATGAAGCTTTTATGCGTGATCTGATTACACGTTTGATTACCAAGGTAGAAGATAAACAAATCGACAATGCAGTCAGTGTTGTAAAGACACTGAATGAAGACCACGTTGTGGTTGCTCATCAAATCTGTAGCGTGGAGATGGAAGGTAAAGGTAAAGATTACAAGGCTATTGAAGGAACCAAGGAACTCAATACCTTGGCTGCTACTAGTTTGAACGTTAGCCAAACTATCCATGACTTCACTGATTTCATCGATGCATTCTTGGTAACTAAGAACATTCCTGCTGCTACTCCCTACTTCCCAGACAGTATTCGTCGTGCTGCTCTGATCAGTGATACAGACTCGACCATCTTTACCGTCAAGGATTGGCAGATTTGGTATCACGGTAAACTGGGTTTCCATCCAGAGGCTATTGCAGTTGGTGCTATGATGGTGTTCTTGGCTAGTCAGTCGATCATTAATGTATTGGCTATTATGTCTAAGAATGCTGGCGTGGAGGATTCACGTCTTCGTCAGATTGCGATGAAGAACGAGTTCTATTATCCAGTGATTGTTCCTACCAAGGTGGCTAAACATTACTTTGGTGTGATTAGCTGTCAAGAGGGTAACGTCTACACAGAAGCGAAGTACAAGTTTGATATTAAGGGCGTTCACCTTAAGTCTTCCAATGCGCCTAAACATATCAATGAAGCTGCACAGAAACTGATGAAGGATATCCTTTATACAGTTCGTAAGGGTGAATTGATTAAGATTGAAGAGAAACTCACATTCGTTGCCGATATTGAACGTGAGATCTATAAAGGTATTGCTGATGCTGATACCAAGTTCTTCCGTCTGGGTGAAATCAAGACTAGTGAGTCTTACACCAAACCACCAATGGAATCTAACTACATGCATTACCTGTTGTGGAAGGGTTGCTTTGCTGATAAGTACGGTGACTTTGGAGAGCCTCCATATCAAGTGCTTCGTGTTAAGACTAAACTGGATACTCCTGGTGCTACTAAAGAGTGGCTTGATGCCATGGAAGACAAAGTTCTGTCTAAACGTATTGCTGGTTGGCTACATGCAAATGGAAAGGATCAAATCCCTACTATGCAGATTCCAATTCAAGCGGCAGCAGGTAAGGGTATCCCTAAGGAGATTCTGGCTGCAATCGATACTCGTGAAATGGTAGTAAATCTGTCTAAGGTTTTCTATCTGATTCTCGAAACTCTGGGTTTCCATTTCTTGAATGAAAAGAAAACCACACTCATTAGCGACTATTACTAAAAGGTAAAAGACATGGAAAAATTAGCACCACGTAAGAAGACTGACTATTTGGTTGTTCACTGTTCTGCTACTAAACCGTCTCAGGATATTGGCGTAGCCGAAATTACCAATAACCATTTAGAACAAGGCTGGACTACTATCGGTTACCATTTCGTTATCCGACGAAACGGACAGGTAGAGGATGGCCGTGATATGTTCTCTATTGGGGCACATGTCTTTGGATGGAATACTGTCACTTTAGGCATTTGCCTAATTGGTGGTGTCAAAGAAGAAGATGGTGTAACAGGTGAAGTCAACTATACCAATGAACAAATCGCTAGCCTCATTGGTTTGTTGGTGAAGTTAAAGAGACAATGGCCTCAAGCTGAAATTTGTGGTCATCATGATTTTCCTGGTGTTACTAAGGAATGTCCGTGCTTTGATGTCAAGGAATGGGTAAAAACCATTCCTGAACTCAATAAGCAAAAGCAACCTGATGCATCCGATGTTTGGATTGCCAATCTCTTCAAGGAAAAGTTTGGTGAAGTAAAGGAACACTGGGTATCGGATTGCCTCACAGATGAAATTAAACAAGTCATCTATGAGAACAAACTTGGTATCATTGTTGATGAGTATGGACCTGGTGAAGTAGGACACGTAGAAGGTAATCTGTTAGCTTTACCTATTTCAGAGAAGCTACTGAAGTCTTCTAAGTGTTATGCTTTCGAGAATGGTATCTTTGAGAACTATTTCATTTCAGATATCAGATCGTACAAGATCGAAGAAGCAACTGATACTACACCTAAACGTTACATTCTCACTACTGATACTGGTAGTGTGATTAAATACGATAATCAAGGTGTCATCTATGTTCAATTCAAACCCGGTGAAGTAAAACTTGGAAAGGATAACTATGTTAAACAGTGATCTTAACTCGATTATTGGATTGCATAATAACAATCCCGAAATCTTCGAGAAAGAATACTACATCGTAGAACGTGGTCTAGATGGTCGTATTAAAGCTGTTCACGCTTATTCTAAGAAGAATAAGTTTGAAATGATTAGTGTGGCTAATGGACAGATCCTTATCGTTAAGAAACCATCTCATCTGAATATGGTTGTTGAAAATGATATGGGACCACACCCTGACGTTGTAATAGATTTGCTTGAATCTATTACTGAACTTAACCAGCAGTCGTTTAGCATCACTGAAGTCTCCAAGTTTGAGCTACTTGATCTTACTAAGACATATTAACTAAAAAGGTATCCTTCGGGATACCTTTTATGTCGTATAACCAAATAAAAACATTTCAGCGATATATACTTAATGTGAGTTAAGAGTAATCTTAATTCATTTACCTTTCTAGGAAAACAAGTCTGGTGGTGAGATCTACTCATCTGGTAACCGCCTAGGACTCTAAACTTTAGATGTTAAACTTCACCTATGATTGAATAGGCGATCCTCTGGCTAAGGACGTATAAATCAAAAGTCTCTGCTTTTAAGAAAGGTCGGGTTAGCCACCGATACTCTTAATAGTGGAGCATATTTTCTAACCGCTTAACGAGTGATGATCGTTAAGTATTTTAAGGAGTTTCATCATGGATCTTATCCCACACGTTGACGCACACATCTTCAATCAAGTTCAAACGCAAGGTCGGAGCATTCCTGCGATCATTCCCTTTACGGTTGAAGGTGGACGTTTCAACATCCACCTCGACCACATGGTTGATCACCCAACCGGTAAGGTTGTAGCCAGTGGCGACACTGTTTGCTCTGGCCCCATGGTTGACAACGATCAAGTCAAGTATGATTGGATCGTCTGTGAACTGCCTAAGTAATTAGGCGTCATAAAAGACTCCCCTTACGGAGAGTCTTTTTTTTTTGTTTATTTGATCTTCATAGACAGAAGCATCAACTGTGTTTTGACTGAAGCGAACTCTGTATTGACTAAC